>DASWUY010000390.1:0-13013 GCA_036401435.1 Acidobacteriaceae bacterium
GGCCCCGCCGCCACCGCCCGCGGCTTCACGGGCGTCGGCGGCGCGCTCTTTGCGCCCACCGTCTTCCGCGCGTTGCTCACCTCCGGCTTGGCCGGAGGCACCGCGCTCGCCTTGCGCGCGGACTCGCCTGCAGCTTGGCCCGGCTGAGTGCGCGCAGGCGCCACGGCGCCGTTTCCAGGCCGCGCGCCCGCGGTGGCGGCCTGCGTGGCAGTCGGCAAGGCCGCAGCCTCCTTCTTCTTCGGCGCAGCCGCAGCAGCCGGCTTCAACGCCGCCGGAGCAGGCGCAGCCTTCTTCGCCGCAGCCGTTCCCCCCCCTGCCGCAGCACCCCCGCCAGCAGGGTGTTCCTGCGCCGGCATTGCAGCCGCAGGCCGCGCTTTAGGGCTGGCAACAACGACATCCTCGTCCTCGTCGTCGTCCTCAGCCTCGGCAGCATCCCCCTTGTCCCCATGGAGTTTGTCCAGCGCCGAGGTCAGCGACGGCGAAGGTCGTGGCGAAGCCGGTCCTGCGCGTGCCCGTGAAGGCAGCGGCATCGAAGGCGACGCCCAAGAAGACGGAGGCGCGCCCGGCCCCCGCCCGGACTGCGAAGAAGCCGGCCAAGGCTGGGGCGAAGGCTGTTCCTGCGAAGAAGCGCTAGAGAGCGGGGCTTGGGCGCGGCCGCGCGCCTATCCGTGCTCTGCTTGCGCTGCTTGGTCCGCTTGCGCTGACCCCAGCAGGATGCGCAGGTCGCGCAGGTTGTTGTTCGTTGGGCCCGTGACGATGGAGTCTCCGAGCGCCGTGAACAGAGGACAGCTGTTGAAGCGGGCGAGGGACTGCGCGGGGTCAAAGCCGAAGGCTTGCGCGCGCTCAACGGTGGTCGGATCGGCGATGGCGCCGGCGGCCGGGCTGTTCCCATCCAGGCCATCGGAGCCCGCGCTCAAGACCGCCGTTGCGTCGGCGCTCTGCTCGGCCATGGTGAGCGCGGAGGCGAGGGCGAACTGCTGGTTGCGCCCACCGCAGCCGCACTTGGTTTCGAGCGTCACGGTCACTTCGCCGCTGGAGAGCAGGCAGAGCCTGGGGAACTCCTGCTGCAGGGCGCGGAAGCGCGCGAGCAGGTAGGCAGAGGCTTCGGCGTACGGCCAGTTGTCGCAGCTGTTATCGATGATGACCTTGTAACCGAGGGAACGGGCGTGGTCTCGCGCCCCATTCACAAAATCATGGTTCGAGAGCAGGGTGTCAAGCTGCGTGTGCTCGGGGGGCGGCTCCGGCGCGGGCGGCGACTTGCGCAGCCCTGCGAAGTAGCCCCGCACCGAAGCCGGGAACTTCTCCATGAGCTTGAAGCGCTCCAGCACCGTCTCACAGTCGGCGAAGGTCGAGCTGTCGGGCAGGGTTGGGGAGGACGCTACCATGGCGAGGTCCGCCAAGGGCACGTCGGCCAGCAGCAGCGAGAGCTTTTCCGCCGCTGGCGCGGCCCTGGCCAGGCGCCCGCCCTTGACCGCGGAGAAGTACTTGCGCACGGTGTTGACCTCGGTGATGGTCGCGCCTGAAGCGATGAGGGTCTCGTGAAAGGCGCGCACGTCGTCAAGCGAAAACCCCGGCGCGAGCGGCAGCTCCAGCATGGCCGAGCCTCCGCCGCTGATGAGGAAGAAGATGAAGGTGTCGCGGCCTGCCTTGCGCAGCAGGTCGAGCGCGGCGCGCGCGGCGGCGAGCGAGTCCTCGTTGGGCAGGGGGTGCCCGCCCTGGAAGTAGCGGATGTGGCGATGGCGGCGCGCCGGCTCGCTCAGCGAGGAGCAGACACCCTCCACCCGCAGCCTGGGGGGCAGGCGGGCGATGAGCGCGTCGAGCATGGGCACGGCTCCCTTGCCGAAGGCGATGACCTGGATCTTCTTGAAGGAATCGAGCGGCTGGCGTTCCGGCTTGAGTAGCGGCGAGGACTGGCGCACCAGGGTGGACCCCTCGAAGTGGAGGTGGCGCTCGAAGGCCTTGTCGATGTCGCATGCCTTGATGGCATGCAGGAAGATGCCCCTGGCATCGCGATGCAGTTCTTCCAGGCGGTCGACGGAATGGAGCGGATGGACGTGCTGTCCGGTGCTGCGGTCCTGCGTCTTCTGTGCGGTTTCCATCAATGTTTTCCTGCCTCAACCAACCCTGCACCCTGCGGCAGGTGCTGCTGTAACCATGCGCGCATGGCGGTCTGCATCTCTGCCAGGCCGCTGGGGGCCTGGGCGCGCTGAAAGAAGTGATCGGCGCGGGGGATCTGGATCAGCGTCGCCGGCGCAATTGCGGCTTCAAGTGCGGGCATGGACGCGAAGGCATCCTCGGCGCCGCTGATCGCGAGCAGCGGCAGGCCACACCGGGCGAGAAAGTCGTAAGTGTAGCTGCGATCTCCAGCCTGGATGGGCAGCCCCAGCGCGACGATTCCGGTGACGTGAGCTGGAACAGGACGGCCGCCTGGCTCATCCCGACTCATGTCGCCGCAGCAGGTTCGCAGAGCCACCCATGCGCCGAATGAAAAGCCGGTGACCACGACGGGCAGCCCTGTCTCGCGCTGTAGCCAGGCCAGCGCTGCCTGCAGGTCCTCGCGCTCGCCCTCGCCGCGGTCGTGCGCGCCTTCGCTCGCACCTGCTCCGCGAAAGTTGAAGCGCAGCACGGGGAGGCCGAGCTCCTCAAAGACCTTGGCCGCGTGATAGACGACCTTGTTGTGCATGGTTCCGCCAAAGAGCGGATGTGGATGGCAGAGGACCGCGGCATGCGAGGCCGCGATAGAACCCGGGGCATAGAGCCCCTCGAGCCGGCCGGTCGGCCCGCGCAGATCAGCAGGCGTACGCACGAGCCGAGTGGCCATCGCCGCTTCTTGAGCGTTCCCAGCCATATGCATCCATTGTAAGACCTGGTGTAAGGCCGGTGTGAAAGCGGGGCAATGACGCGCCCGGGCACAGCCAACCGGGGCGTCTCAAGGCTGCTCGCGTGGGTGGGCGCGGGCCGGATTGATGGAGGCTCCGGCTCAGGTATTCTCGAGGCGTGACCAAGCTCGACCCCATCGCACTGACGCGCCAGCTTGTCGATATCGAGTCGACCACCTACCAGGAGGGCGCTGTCGGCCACTTCCTTGCCGACTTTCTTGGCTCGCGGGGCTTCCTCGTCGAGACGACCCATGTTCCCCCGCCGCCCGGCAGCACCGCCGAGCGGCTGAACGTCTACGCGGCCGCCGGGCCTGAGCCGCCTGTGGTCGTCCTCTCGACGCACATGGACACGGTGCCACCCTTTCTGCCCAGCAGCGAGGACGCGGACTACCTTTACGGGCGCGGCTCCTGCGATGCGAAGGGGATTGTGGCGGCGCAGGTGGCGGCTGCCGAGCAGCTGCGCGAGCGTGGCGTGATGGTGGGGCTGCTCTTTGTCGTCGGCGAGGAGCGCGACTCCGCCGGCGCCCGGATGGCCAACCTGCACCCCAGGGGCAGCCGGTTCCTGATCAATGGCGAGCCCACGGACAATCGGCTCTGCCTGGTGTCGAAGGGCGTACTCCGAGCGGCGCTCACCGCGCACGGCAGGATGGCGCACTCCGCCTACCCGGAACTCGGCGAGAGCGCGATCAACAAGCTGATTCACGCTCTCTACCGCGTGCTTGCGCTACCTCTACCGGCGGAAGAGGGGATCGGCCCGAGCACCCTCAACATTGGACTGATCGAGGGTGGCCGCGCGCCGAACGTCATCGCCGACCAGGCCTCTGCGCAGCTGCTCATCCGGCTGGTGGGACCGTCGGAGGCTACCCGCGCCGCGATCGAGGCTGCCGCTGCGCCGGACGTGGAGGTTGACTTCAACCTTGAGATACCGTTCCTCCGCCTGCAGGCTGCGGAGCTGTTTCCGGACCTGCCGACGATGATCGCCGCCTTCACGACCGACGTTCCGGAGCTGTCGGCGTGGGGGCAGCCGCTGCTGCTCGGGCCGGGGTCGATCCACGTGGCGCACACGCCGCACGAACGGCTGGCCAAGCGCGAGCTCTTTGAGGCAATCGACCTCTATGTTCGGATCGCGGAACACCTGACCCGGCTGCCGGGCTAACCTTGCGCTCGGTCAGGACGGCGAGGGCGCCGTCAATCATTGAGACGCAAGACGCTTCCCGCCGGCAGATCGTCGAGGCCATGGCCGGCGAGGATGGCCTGCAGGATCTCTATGCCGTCCACCAGCCGCGGGCCGGGGCGGGAAAAGTAGGCCGTCCCATCGACCGCGTATACCTGCCCTGCGCGCACCGCGGCCATCTGCTGCCACCAGCCCGGGAAGGTTGCCGCGCGGTACTGCGCCACCGTCTCGTCCAGGTGGAAGCCGCACGGCATGACGACGAGCACCTCAGGGTCTGCCTCGCGCACCTGGTCCCAGGGGAGCGGCACACTCTTTTCTCCGGCCATGGCCAGCACTGGCTCGCCACCGGCGATGTGCACCATCTCCGGCACCCAGTGGCCGCCCTGGTAGAGGGGAGCCAGCCACTCGAGGCACAGTACGCGGGGGCGCCGGAGCGGGCGCGCGGCTTTGACCCGCTCCACTCGTTCGCGCAGCGAGTCAACGAGGAATTGCGCCTCGGGGGCCCGGCCGATGGCCTCGCCCACGAGGGTGATGCTGCGCAGCACATCCTCAAGGAGGTGCGGCTCGAGCGATAGGACCTGGGGTGGCGGCCGCAGGTGGGCCAGCACCTGGGCGAGGTCGTCCGCCCCGATGGCGCAGACGCGACAGAGGTCCTGGGTGATGACGAGGTCAGGCTGGAGCTGCTCGAGCATCTGCTGGTCTGCCACATAGAGGGTGCCGCCGGCGGCTACCTGCGCGCGGACGGCGTCTTCGATCTCCTGGGGCGTGAGCCCGCTTGCTAGTGTGGTACGCACGACTACCGGCTTGGTGCGGGCGTGGGCGGGGAAGTCGCACTCAAACGTGACCCCGGCCACGCACTGCCCGGCGCCCAGCGCGTACAGGATTTCGGTCGCCGATGGTAGAAAGGAGCAGATGCGCATGCCCCACAGCATAAATGGCTGCACGCCGGGCCCAGGCCGCTGCTGCCGCAGCGGAGAGCGATGCCGCTAGAGGCGCGGGCTGGTCGAGGCGCGGGTCCGGGACGTGTGCGGCGGGTTCGGCTGTCGGCGGCGGCGGTGCTGGCGGGGTGGCTGGCGGCGGCGCTGGCTACGACGCCGTTTGAGGCGCGGGAGCTGCTTGCGAACGCGGCGCCGGGCCAAGCGGCCAGCGCGTTTGCCCTGGGCGCCGGGCTGTGGTTCGGGATAACGCTGCTGCTTGCGACGGCGGCGTGGCTCTTCCCGGTGCTGGGCCTGGCGCTGTTGGTGCCGGGCCGGGCGATCCGGCGATTCCGCCTCTTGATCGCTTGCTGCGGCGCGGTGGCGCCTTGGCTGCTGCTGGCCTGGCGGCTGGGCGTCTTCGAGCGCCGGGTGCAGGGGCCGGCGGACCAGGGACCCTTCAGCTCGCCGCTGCTGCAGCTACATACCACCTTCATTCTCGTGTTTGCGTTTGTGACCACTTACGCTTACAGCCGCTTGCTGGCACGTGCGGTGGAGGCTTAGCCGTGCGTTGGGGCCGGCGTTCATCTCCTGAAGGAAAGAGCCGGTCCGCGGCTCATTCGCTCACCCGGGCGTGGCCGTTACACTGGGCTTAGTCATGTCTGAGACACTTGCCCCCAACGCTCTTGCTGCCTCCGCCTCGGCCTACCTGCGCTCTGCGATGCACCAACCTATTCATTGGCATGAGTTCGGGGAGGAGGCGTTTGCTCTTGCCGCGCGCGAGGACAAGCCGGTCCTGCTCGACATAGGCGCGGTATGGTGCCACTGGTGCCATGTGATGGACCGCGAATCCTATGAGAACCCTGCGCTGGCGGTCCTGATCAACAAGCACTACATCGCGGTCAAGGTGGGTCGGGACGAACGCCCGGACGTCGACTCGCGGTACCAGGCGGCGGTATCGGCCATGTCGGGGCAGGGGGGATGGCCGCTGACGGCCTTGCTGATGCCGGATGGCCGGCCGTTCTTTGGCGGGACCTACTTTCCGCCGGATGATCGCTTTGGACGCCCGGGCTTCGCGCGCGTGCTGGAGACCATGGCGGGGGTGTGGAAGGAGCGGCGCAAGGAGATCACCGAGACTGCTGCCAGCGTGATGGCCGCGATCGAGCATGGGGAGAGCTTTGCCGGAAGCGAGGGCGGCGGGGCCTCGCTGTCGCCGGGCCTGATCGACCAGCTCGTCGGCTCGGCGTTGCAGAGCTTTGATCCCCAGCACGGAGGCTTCGGCTCGCAGCCCAAGTTCCCTCACCCGGCCGCGCTTGACCTGCTGCTGGATGTGGCGGCGCGCACCGGGTCAGAGCAGGCGCGACACGCCGCGACTTACACGCTGCAGCAGATGGCGCGCGGGGGGATCTACGACCACCTGGGCGGAGGCTTCCACCGCTACTCGACCGATGAGCGGTGGCTCGTGCCTCATTTTGAGAAGATGCTCTACGACAACGCCGGCCTGCTGGCGAACTATGCGCACGCAACGCGGAGCTTCGGAGGGACGCCGGAAGGCGCAGAGTTTTCGCGCATCACGGCAGACATCCTCCGCTGGGTCGACTCTACCCTCTCGGACCGAGACCAGGGCGGCTTCTACGCCTCGCAGGATGCGGACATTCACCTGAACGACGATGGGGACTACTTTACCTGGACGCGCGACGAGGCTGCGGCCGTGCTGACCGCGGAGCAGCTCGCGATCGCGGAGCCCTTCTACGACATTGGCCCGCTTGGTGATATGCACCACAACCCGGCGCGCAACGTGCTTCATACCAGGCACACGCTGGCCTCGGTCGCGGAACGGGCGGGTATTCCGCTCGACCGGGCGGAGGTGCTGGTCGGCTCTGCCAGGGAGGCTCTGCTGGCGGCGCGCGGCCGCCGGCCCACACCCTTCATCGACCGGACGCTCTATACGGGATGGAACGCGCTGGCCGTGACGGCGTGCTTGGCGGCGGCGGAGGCTCTGTCGCTGGAGGCGCCGAAGGCTTTCGCGCTGAAGACCCTGGACCGCATGCTCGCCCAGGCCTGGCACCCCGAGCGGGGCCTGGCGCACGTGGTGGCCTACGCGGACGGGCACGAGGCGGCGCGCAGGGTTCCGGGGGTGCTTGAGGACTATGCCTACCTGGTGCACGCGTGCCTCGATGCCTGGCAGGCGACTGCCGGCATGCGCTACTACCAGCAGGCGATGCTGCTGGCCGACACCATGCTGGCGCGCTTCTACGATGAGACCGGCGACGGCTTTCTGGACACCGAGCAGGTGCCCGGCCAGCCTCAGACAGGGGTCCTGAGCGCGCGGCGCAAGCCCCTGCAGGATGCGCCCACGCCGGCCGGGAATCCCAGCGCCGCCGACGCTCTGCTGCGGCTGCATGCGCTGTCGGGCATGGAGGCCTACCGGGAACATGCCGAGGACACGCTGGAGCATTTCGCCGGGATCGTCGAGCACTTCGGGCTCTACGCCGGAACCTACGGCCTGGCCCTGGAGCGCCTGCTGCTGCCTCCCGTTCAGGTCGTGGTCATTGGCGAGGGCCGGCAGGCCGACGAACTGGCCGCCGCCGCGCTGACGCCGTGGAGCGTCAACCAAGTGCTGCTGCGCCTCAAACCGAGCCAGGTTCGACCGGAGCTGCTTCCGCCGGTGCTCGCTCAGACCCTGCCCCACCTGCCCCTGCTGGACCACGGCGCAAGCTTCGCGACCCTCTGCCGCGGCAACACCTGCATGCCGCCCATCACCCAGCCCGACGAGCTAAGCGCGCAGCTGAAGGGGCTGTAAGGGCCAAACCGCCTGCGGTTTTCAGTGTTACAGGCCCTCGCCGGTGAAGGGGTTTACTTCGTGGGGCTTGTTGGCGGTGGGGTCGGGCGGGGGCTGGTGGTCGTGGGTCAGGTGGGCGCCCTGGGTGTTGGTGGGTCCGGCGACGTTGAAGACGCGGTTGGGGTCTCCGGGGAGCATGCCATGGTCCATGAGGGCGATGCGGACGCGGCGCTGCAGCTCACGCTGCGGGCCCCACTGCTGGTTGGCCTTGGTCTTGAGGATGATGGGATAGAGGACCTGCGAGCCCTTGATGGAGTCGACGCCGAGCAGGGTGGGCTCGGCCAGGAAGGCGTCCTTGTAGGCCTCGTCCTGGTAGACCCCTTGCGCCACTTCTGTGAGCACCTTCAGCACCTCGTCGGGGTTGGCGGAGAAGTCGACTGCCACACTGACAGTGGCGACGGACCAGTCCCGGGTCTGGTTGGCTACGGTCGTGATCTGCGAGTTGGGGATGATGTAGAGGGTGCCATCTCCATCGCGGAGGGTGGTTTTGCGCAGCGTCATGGACTCGACCTGCCCGCTGAAGCCGGCCACCTTGATGACGTCTCCAACGTTGTACTGGTCCTCGAGCAGAACCAGCATCCCATTCAAGCAGTCCTTCACGATGGTCTGCGAGGCCAGCCCGATGGCGACACCGGCCACGCCTGCGCTGGTGAGCAGCGGCCCCAGGTTAAAGCCGAGCACGGGCAACAACTGCAGCACGCCGAGGAAGCAGATGATCCCGATGCCGGTCGCCCGGAGCACCGAGGCCAGCGTTCGCGCCTGCGACACCCGGGTGCTGGCTGCGGCGTGCCGCTCAGAAACGCGGATGATGCGGTCGGTGAACAGGGTCAGAGCCCAGATGAGGATCCAGGAGAAGAGGACGATGACCAGCAGCTTGGGCAGCACGGTAAAGACGAAGTACTCTGCGGAGTCGAACAGCCTGTCCGGCATGCCTTCGATGACGCTGCGCAGGGACTGATGCGCTTTCGCGTGGCCGGGGATAAGGGCTAGCATCATGGTGTTTCCTTCAAAAAAAGGGAAGTCAGGAGCAATCGTCATGGCCATCAGGACAGCACAGCCACTCAAAGGGCAGACGAAGCAGCCAGACTATAGTTTCGATGACGCCGGCGGCCTGGCGCCTGCCCTGCGCGCGGCGGAGAGGACGGCTGCCGGGCCAGATCACTCTGATGCCCGCCGGCTGCTGCAGTTGGTTCGACAAAAGGGCCGGGCGTGGGTGTTGGCGGCCGGGTATGGCTGCGCTGTCTGCGCTGTCTTGATCGCGCTTGCGCTGGCCAGCCCGGCGGCTGCCCAGCAGCCCATTCCGCCGGGAGCGAGCGGCGATGGCAGCGGCATGCCACCCTCGGCGACGACCCGCGCGGATCGGTCTCTGCAGGGTCCTGCGGTGAGCCCGCAGATGGAGCACCACATGGCGGAGCGGCGCAACTCCGAGCGGCAGAAGCAGCTGGTGGCGGATACGGACAGGCTGCTCACGCTGGTGCAGCAGTTGAAGCAGGAGGTAGACAAGACGGACAAGGACCAGCTCTCGGTCGACGTGGTGAAGCGGGCGGAGCAGATTGAGAAGCTGGCCCGCACCGTCAAGGAGAAGATGCGGGGCAACTAGGGGCAACCAGGGGAGCGGGGCTTTCGCCTGCGCAGGCTCGCGCGCGCTAAACTGTTCTGACCCGGATCGCAATCTGCTGCCTGCACAGGCGTGAGTGGACTGATGGCCCAGATGGAAATGACAGCCGCCCAGCTTGCTCGCGCCCACGCCGCAGAAGCGGCACAAGGCGGGGAACCAGGCGCGGGGTCAGAAGAAAGCGCCACGGACGGCCCGCTTAGTCCCTCGCAGCTGCTGGGGATGTATCGGCTGATGTGCCTTTCGCGGCGCACCGACGATCGCGAGATCCTGCTCAAGCGCCAGCAGAAGATCTTCTTCCAGATCTCGGGCGCCGGGCATGAGGCTCTGCTGGTGGCGGCGGGGATGGCGCTGCGGCCAGGGTATGACTGGTTCTTTCCCTACTATCGCGACCGGGCGCTATGCCTGACGCTTGGGTCAACGGTGGAAGAGCTGCTGCTGCAGGCGGTCGGCTCGTCCGAAGACCCTTCCTCTGGCGGACGGCAGATGCCATGCCACTGGGGCAATCCGCGGCTGAACATCGTCTCCGCCTCATCGGTCACGGCCACCCAGTGCCTGCACGCGGTGGGGTGCGCGGAGGCGGGCCGCTACTATGCCCGGCATCCCCAGGCCGCCGACCTGCCGCCGGGGGCCGGGGACTACCGCGCCTTCAAGGATGTGACCTTCCATGGCGACGAGGTGGTTTACCGCTCCATGGGAGAGGGTTCGACCTCGCAGGGTGAGTTCTGGGAGTCGCTGAATACTGCCTCGAACCAGAAGCTCCCGGTGCTTTACGTCGTCGAAGACAACGGGTACGCCATCTCTACGCCGGTGGAAGTGAATACTCCGGGCGGCAGCATTTCGCGCCTGGTCGCGAACTTTCCGAACTTCCACTTTGCGGAGGTTGACGGCACGGACCCGATCGCGAGCTACGCCGCGATGCAGGAGGCGGTCGCCTGGTGCCGATCGGGCAGCGGCCCTGCCTTTGTCCACGGGCACGTGGTGCGACCTTACTCCCACGCCCTGTCTGACGATGAGCGGCTCTACCGCTCCCAGGCGGAGATCGCGGCCGACCTTGAGCGGGACCCGCTGCCACGCTTTCAGCGCTATCTGCTTGCCGCAGGCCTGATCGACTCCGAGGGGATCGAGGCGATTGAGCGGGAGGTGGAAGAAGAGGTGCAGGCGGCGGCGGAACGGGCGCTGCTGGCGCCGATTCCCCAGGTCTCGAGCATTCTGCGCCACGTCTACTCCGAGCATTACGACCCGACGGCTGCCGGGCTTGAATCTGCCCCCGCTACCGCGGGTGGGGACAAGAGCATGGCGGAGCTGATCAACGCCTGCCTGCACGACGAGATGCATCGCGACCCGCGCATCGTCATCTTCGGCGAAGACGTGGCCGACGCCAGCCGCGAGCAGCCGCTGCTGGATGGCGAGGTGAAGGGCAAGGGCGGCGTCTTCAAGCTTACGGCGGGGCTGCAGCTTGCTTTCGGCTCGGACCGCGTCTTCAACTCGCCGCTGGCGGAAGCCAACATCGTGGGGCGGGCGCTGGGGTATGGGGTTCGGGGCATGAAGCCGGTGGTCGAGATCCAGTTCTTCGACTACATCTGGCCGGCGCTGCACCAGATGCGCAACGAGCTCTCGAACCTCCGCTGGCGCTCCGACGGCGGCTTCTCCGCGCCGCTGGTGATCCGGTGCCCGATTGGCGGCTATCTCTCCGGGGGCTCGATCTACCACTCCCAGTCGGGGGAAAGCATTTTCACCCACACACCGGGGATCCGGGTGGTTATGCCCTCGAACGCGCTGGACGCGAACGGGCTGCTGCGGACGGCCATTCGGTGCGACGACCCGGTGCTTTTTCTGGAGCATAAGCGGCTGTACCGGGAGAGCTACGACCGCGCCGCGTACCCGGGCCCCGAGTACATGATCCCCTTCGGCAAGGCGGCGATCGTGCGCCCCGGCGCCGACCTTACCCTTGTGACCTACGGGGCCCTGGTGCCGCGCGCGCTGCAAGCGGCGCAGCGGGCGCACCGGGAGCTGGGGATTGACGTGGAGCTGCTGGACCTGCGCACCTTGTCGCCTTATGACTGGGAGGCGATTGCCACCTCGGTGCAGAAGACCAGCCGGGTGCTGGTGGCGCATGAGGACATGCTCAGCTGGGGGTATGGGGCCGAGCTGGCCGCGCGGATTGCGGATGAGCTCTTCGACGCACTGGACGCCCCGGTGCGCCGGGTGGGCGGAATGGATACGTTTGTCGCCTACCAGCCTGTTCTTGAGGATGTGATCCTGCCGCAGCCTGAACACCTCTTCCAGGCGATCCGCGCACTGGCAGAGTACTAGGCGGCCGCAGGCGGCGCTGGAACTTCAGGAGGACTTACTCCGCTGCGGGCAGGGAGTAATCGAACGTGTAGGAGTGCTTGCCGTCAGCGATCACGATCTGGAAGGTTCCTGCCATGCCCTTCAACTCCTCGGTGCTCGAGCCGGGCACTACCGTGATCAGCATCTTCTGTCCAGACGCGTCCATGGTGGCCGAGTGCTGGAGCGCGAAGCTGCCGCTCCTGCCGTCTAGCCTGCCTGTGACGAGCTCCATGGCCACATAGCCGGCCGCACCCGCCTTTGGGTCACCGCCGGAGATCATCTCTCCCTTGCCGGACGCTTCCAGGCTGCCGTGGAACTGCTTGTCCATGGATATGCGCATGAGCCCTTCGGCCGGCCCGGCACCGAGCGGGGCCATTTTGACTTCAAACGTGCCTGCAGCATGGTGGGTCATGCGGGCCTCCGGTGGCTGGGCTCTCGAGTGGGTGGGTGTTTGCGCACGCATCCCGAGAAGAGCGGGGGCTGCGAGCAGGATGAGGAGGAGCACCCGGGCGAATCTCTTCCAGTGCATGCACGCCATTCTAGTGCGCGTTCTTTACGGCGGCAGCAATGGATGCAGGGCAGCGGTGCCGAGGAGGATTGCGGACAGGGGCGCCGCGGCTCTTTTGGGGCCGCGGCGCGGGGTGGGGGAGGGCAGGTGAGCTAGGCGAGGCTTGCGGCTGTTTTGAGCATGGGCTTGGCGCCGGTGAGCAGGCGCTTGGCGGTGGCTTTTTCTTCTTCGAGCGTCTGCTTGAGGAGGTCGGCGATCTGGGTCTCGCCGAGCTGCTTGGCGATGAGGATGGAGGCGGTGTAGCCGGCCACCTCGTAGTGCTCGACGCGCAGGGCTGCGCCGGAGAGGGCTATGTCTTTCAGCTCCGGCAGAAGGTCCTCGTCGATGTGCTGCTGCGCTTCTTCGACCAAGCCCTGCATGCCGTGGCAGGTCTCGCCAGTGGGCTTCTTGCCGATCTGCTCGAAGATCTGCTTGAGGCGCTCGACCTGGAGTTTGGTCTGCTCCAGATGTTCGGTGAAGCCGGTCTTCAACTCAGGGTTGCTGGCCGCCTTGGCCATCTTGGGCAGCGCCTTGGTGAGCTGGAGCTCAGCGCTGTACAGGTCGCGCAACTCGTTGATCATCACGTCGTTCAAACTCATAGTTTGGGACACCTCACAGGGGTGGATGCGTGTGCGCGGATTGGCGTTCACTTGTCGCGTGTTCGTTGTACGGAAAAAGGGCAGAAAGGCAGCGCGGGGGTGGCGCGAG
>DASWUY010000391.1:0-2998 GCA_036401435.1 Acidobacteriaceae bacterium
CCTACTCGCCTTCGCCGCCGTCGTCGCCGCTGGCCTGCGCTGGCATGAGGGCTGGGCCGACGAGGGCCAGGCCTGGAACATCGCCCGCGAGATGCGCTGGTGGCCCATGGTCGCGCACCTCCTCCGCTATGAGGGCACGCCCGGCCTCTGGCACACGCTGCTCTGGCTCCTGGTGCGCCTCCATGTCACCTACACCGGCATGCACTACGTCGCAGGCCTGCTCGCCGTCGCCGGCATCGCGGTCTTCCTCCGCTTCGCACCTTTTCCGCGATACCTAAAGCTCCTGCTCCCCTTCACCTTCTTCCTCGCCTACCAGGACGCGGTCGTCGCCCGCAGCTATGTCTTCTTCACCGGGCTCGGCTTTGCCTCCGCGGCCACGCTCTGCGCACGCCGCCCCCGCCCCGTGCTCCTCGCCCTCCTGCTCGGCCTGGTCGCGAACATCTCCTTCCACGGCTGCATCCTCTCAGGCGGCCTCGCCGCCGTCGCCCTCTTCCGCTTCCGCCGCATCGACCTGCTCCCCCCGCGCACCGCGCGGATCGCCTCAGCCCTCCTGCTCTGCTTCTGGGCCGCCGCCATCGCCACCATCCTCCCCACGCCCCACGACCTCAACTTCGCCGAGGCGAACGCCTTCCACAAGACGCGCGTCTGGGCTCCAGGCCCCCCCGGCAACCCCCAGGGCGGCCGCTGGATCTACGCCAACGACCAGATCCCCGTCGATCCCAACCCCGACCTGCCTCACCTCGTCACCCCGGAGGACGCCACCCACTCCCTCACCATGCAGCCCGGCGAACTCGCCCCCATCCCCTTCGTCCGCCCCCACTTCCCGCTCCCTCATCGCCTCTGGCTCAAGACCGCGCACATCCTCGGCCTCATCACCTTCCCGCTCTCCACCTACCCCTTCCTGGGCCTGTCTGCCGTCGCGCTCCTCTGCGCCTTTGCGCTCTCCCGCCCACCCAGCCCCCAGACCGGCCATCTGGGATGGGTCCCGCTCCTGCCCTACCTCTTCATGCTGCTCGCCTTTTCGCGCTTCTACCTCGCGCCGCGCCACGCCGGCACCCTCTTCACCGCGTTCCTCATCTCGCTCTGGCTGGCCTGGCCCCGCTCAAGCCAGACCAACGCTCCCCCGCCATCCCGCGCATCCTGGGTCCAGGTCGCGCTTACCACCGTCCTCATCCTCATCGCCGTGCAGCAGATCGGCTGGACCGAGGACGCTGTCACCAGCGACCAGCAACAGCCCTACTCCGGCGACTGGGCCACCGCGCACTTTCTCAAAACAGCCATCCACCAGGGTCCCGTCGCGTCCTTCTACTACCACGCCAACGGCGCGCTCGCCTACACGCCCGGCTACCACTACATCAACCACCCGCACAGCTACTGGCTTTGGAGCACCACCCAGCGCATCAACCAGCAGGCCCCCACGGTCCTCGCCCAGCACCCTCTCTATGTCATCGTGGGCGGCTTCTCCTGGGGCAACCAGGGCGACGTGGAAGTGGATTGGGCCGACCCCTTCGCCGGCTTTCCCTTCATGCCCATGGCTGACTCCTACCGCATCATGAGCTTCTTCAAGCAGAACGGCTACATCGAGAAGGATCGCTTCTGCGGCCGCCTCTTCATGCGCGACGGCTACTCCGAAGAGGTCTGCAACACCGTGCTCCAGCGCACCAACCCGGCCCCCACGCCAGACCTCGCCACCAGCCACCCGCAAGGGCGGCCGCCACGCTAGGCAGCGCTAGCGCCCAACCGGCTCCAGCACCACATCGCACAGCAGCTCCGAATATCCGGCACGCATCCACGCATGGCCGCAGAACCGGTGCGTCTCCCGGTACCCATGCCCCTCCGCGTAAGGCAGAATGCGATACAGGTCGCCCATCCCCGAGCTGCTTCCCTCGCTCTTCTCCTCGCGCTCTGCCGCCGGTACCCAGTCCGCCGTAATGTCCGCGTTGTCTCCCCACGCAAAGCCCCCCACCACCACGTACTGCGGCCGCCGCCTCAGCTCCGCAGGCGCGGTCTGGTCCGTCCGCTCATTGGCGCTCCACCACCAGTACGCGTGCGCCGGCTCATTCTCGAAGATGTTCCGCCCAAAGTAGGGCAGCACGCCCACCGTGTGGTAGTAGAATGCCGCCACCCTGCTTCCCGGCTTCCTCCCCGCCAGAAAGCGCGCCGTCATGGGCTCCGGCGCATAGGCTCCCAAGACCTCGGACCGCAGCGCCCGCGCCGTCCACCAGATCTGGTGCACGCACACCAGCGCCAGCACCGCCGTCATCGCCCACCGCCAGGCGCGCGGCTCCTCCGCCTCCGGCCAAGTCAGCCACGCCGTCACCAGGAACATCGTGAACAGCGTGCCCGCATGCCGCGGCGCCAGGTACAGCGACAGGAACACCGCCATCATCAGCAGGTAGGGCACCACCCCCACCCGTCCTATCCCCTTGCCGCGGCGCCTCCACAACCCGTGCACCATCACCAGCACAAACGCGGCCAGCGCCAGCACCCGGATCGACGAGAGAGGAAACGTGATCAGCGAGAGCACCCGCACCACCCTGCGTCGAATGGCCTGCGCAGGCGTGTAGCGGTGCGGCGCCTCCACAATCGGCGTCAGCTCTCCCGGCATCACCGCCCGCTCCACCTTGGCCAGCTTCTTGCCCGTCAGCTCCGCCCTGATCTTCTCAAGCGACTGCTCCACGTTCATGCCGGAGCTCGAATCCACATCGCGCGGAGGAAAGGTCGTGACCACCGCAAACGCCCAGAAGCTCAGCAGCAGCACCGTGCCCGGCACCCACACCCCGGCCCTCACCCTGCCCCGCCGCCACAGCGCCCACATCACCATCGCCATCCCCGCCGAGGCGATCAGCCCGTGCACCGACAGGTTCCCCAGCAGGCCCAGCACGCACGCCAGCAGCCACGGCCGTCGCTCCCCGCGCTGCAGCAGGGCTGCCGCCCCAAAGGCCAGCAGCGCGAAGAGCACGTAAGACCGCGCCACCACCGCATCCTGGTAGCACAT
>DASWUY010000392.1:0-3176 GCA_036401435.1 Acidobacteriaceae bacterium
GTTCCTTGCGCTGTTGCTGGCGCTGGTGCTGCCGTGGGTCTTCTCCCTGGTGGAGCAGGAGATGACGCGGAGACGCGCTCTTTTTCGGGGCCGGGGACTGGCGGTCGCGGCGCTGGTCTTCATGGGGTTGCTATGGACCCTGCGAAACGCCGAACACGCACACGCGCTGGCGCTGGCGCGCACGGGGAGCGCGGAGACTGGTCCCCTGACCCGCCAGCCCATCCTGCGCCTGGCCGCCGAGCCCTATCCTGTCGATCCGTTCCATTGGCGCATTCTGGCTGAGACGCCGGACCGCTACCTTACCGCGGATGTACACACGCTGGACGACCGGGTTGACCGGGACGCTGAAGACGTCGACAAGCCGCCGGTTACTCCTGCTGTCGCTGCGGCAAAGCAGTCCCGCCTGGGCCGGGTCTACCTGGACTGGGGACGGTGGCCGCTGGCAGTGGACCTTGGATCGATGCCGATCCCGGGGGACCTGAGTCAGTCCTCGCGCGCTGCGTTCGGCCGCTCCACGCATACCGTGCGGTTCACTGACATGCGATTTGCCTACCCGGGCGTGGGCCTGGGCTCGACGGGCTCACCCATCCTGGCGGGATGGGTGGCGGTCAATGCTACTGGGGCGATCGAGGCTGAGGTAATGAACGGGCGAGTCCAGCGTTAAAGATGGCGTGGCAGCGTGGAGCAGAGCGTAGGAAGACTTGAGCGGGGCGCGGGCGGCGGCTACGGCGTACGTCGCAAGGGCTTGCTGAGCCGGTAGTCCAGCTCAAAGAATCCGTATTGCGCGTTGTGGTCTGTGGGATAGATGGAGGCAACAGCCCTCCGGCCGAAGGACTGCGCGTAGTAGACGCCGACCGTCAGCTCCGGCGTAAGCCCATAGTCGGCGCTGATGTCGGCAAGGTTCGAAAAACTGGTGTGACCATTGCCCGGGCGACCCGTGAAACCAAAGGCTTTTGTATCGTAGGCTCCGCCGCCGCCATACCAGAGGTCTCGACCCGCTGTGAGACCCAGGAAGTGCAGGTCTGAGCGCAGATCGAGCTTGGCCGTGGGCTTGTCGATGATCTGCACGAACTCGTCCGTCGAGTTCATCATGTTGAAGTACGGGAAGCGGGCGTACTGGCGCGGGGTCGGGAGAACCTGGAAGAAGGTGTTGTGCTCGCCGTCGGTGCTGTTGTTGTCGCCGGTGGTGCGGGTGATGCCTCCACGCAGCCACGGCCTGGTGCGTGCGCCCGTTAAGCGTAGGCCGGCCTCTGCAGCAAAGGCACCGGCGTGCTGGTCGAGCAATCCCCACTCCCCGTTCTGCAGGACGCCCCAAAGGAGAAAGTCAAAGGTGGCAGATCCGGCGGGCATGGCGCCGATCAAGTTGGCCCCGTAGCTGCCGATGCGGATGTTGCGGTGGTCGAGCGCGCGTGCTGCCGCGGTGCGATTGTCCGTCTTGGTCAGGCCTGTGCGGCCGTCATGGTAGCCCAGAGCGAAGCCGCGGACGAGCAGGCGCCTGGCAACGAGGTAGCGTGAGTAGGCCAGGTACTGGATGTCGACGTTGAGCTCCGGGTTGGCGTTCATGTTGAAGACGCCCTGGGTGGGGCGGCCTGCCATGCCGGTGAGGTCCCAGGCGTCGCCGCGCAGCTTGAAGTCTGCCCCGTCAAAAGAACGCTGGGCATTGGCAAAGCCAAAGTTACCGACCAGCCGCTGGGCGACGCGGTTGTTCTGCACCCAGGCCAGTGTTGGGTCGGTTGGGGTCGTTTCCTGGCCATCAAAGAACTCGAAGCGTCCCAGGCGGAGGGCGCCCCGCTCGTCGTTGAAGTGGTAGCGGAGGAAGCCCTGCCGCAGCGAGGCTGCTGCAGGATTCTGGTTGTTTCCGTTGGCCGCATAGTAGGTGCCGCCGAGGCCGAGCTGGCCCTGCGCGGGGATGGCCGAGACAGCGTCTGTCGGCAGACCGAACTCGGCATTCTGGCCTAGTTCCAATTGATAGTCCCACTGCTGTATCCGCTGCTGCAGACCGAGGCGGAGAAGCGAGTCCTGGTGCCCGTACACCTCGGAGTCCGGGGTAGCGGCGAACCATTCGGTTGCGTTGGTGCGTTCGCGAAGGATCACCGTGAGGGTAGGCGGGGTTGGCTTTGCAGGCGGGGCGGCGGGGGTGGTGCTGGTGTTTTGCGCAAGCAGGGCAGTAGCAGCGAGGAGCAGGGAGGAGGCGGCAGCGATGCGCTTCAAGAAGGAGAGTCTCCTGTTCGGATTGTCTGGGCGTGGCTCTTACAACCGGATGAGGGGCGAGCGCGCTGATGAACAGAGCGGCCAGCGTTCGTTCATTGGAACACAGCGCAGGCAGAGCCAGAATCCGCAACTCGGTTGAGGTAGAGGTCCACCCCTAGGGACCTCGACGGGGTTGGCACGCCGGTATTCTTCAGGAGCGTTTGGATTTTGTGTTTACTCCTGCGGCGCGCAGGTGTACCTTGCTGCGGATGCGCACACCGCGGAGGTACGGCACGGTTCTGGGTCTAGGAATCCTGGTGGGGCTGCCGGGCTGTTTGCGAACGGCGCCTATAACTGCGCGCGCCCGCGACTTTTCGGCCAAAGCTGCTCCTACGCTGGTTGAGGAGCGCGGGGTGTACGAGCTGGTGGAGGCGACGCACGCGCGGCGCGTGAACCTGGACAGGATCGCGAGCTATGACACCACCTCCATCCTGGCGCCTGCCCCGGCGACGCTCTTCGCAGGGGAAGCGGATATGAAAGCGCGCAAGCAGGTGCTGGAGCTGCTACGGCACTATGTTGAGGCGCTGGCTGCGGTGAGTGCGAATGAACGAGCGGAGAAGAGTGCGGCCAAGGACAAGGATGACAAGGCACAGGGAGCGAGTGGGGTAGCCGCGGAGGTCAAGAAGAACCTGCCTGCCTTGTCGAGCAAGCAAAAGGCGATTGTTTCGGACGCGGACGTGTCCGCAGCTGCAACAGCTATTGACGTGATTGGCGCCCTTGTCATCGAGCACAAGCGTGCGCGGGAGCTGCCGGAGATTCTGGCCGCTGCAGATGGCCCGGTGAAGACGCTGTGCGAGTTGCTGCGCAAGGACATCGGCGACCCGCAGATGGGTGGTCTACGGTACGTGCTGCGGACCGACTTTGAGGCCCTTGAGTCGTCAGAGGACGCCGCCATCCGAAATCATCCGGAGGGATACAGCTACCCC
>DASWUY010000393.1:0-4044 GCA_036401435.1 Acidobacteriaceae bacterium
GACGGCCGCGTCTGTGATCAGGTAGACGAGCATGGTCGCATGCGGTACCAGCTGCGGGTGGATCATGCCTGCTCCCTTGCAGGCGCCGGCGAGCCTCACCACTCTGCCGTCCACCGCAAGCGTGGCCCAGGCCACCTTGGCCCGGGTGTCGGTGGTGAGAATGGCCTGCGCAAACGCGGCAAAGTCTTCAGGCGTGGCACCCAGCGAGGCTTCCACCGCGGGGATCGCCGCGACCAGCTTTTCGCCGGGCAAAGGAACGCCGATGATGCCGGTCGACGAAGGGAAGATCTCCTCCGGTGCGCAGGCGAGGCGCGCGGCGAGCGCCGAGCATACCTGCTCACACGTCGCGAGGCCGACCGCGCCCGTAGCGCAGTTGGCATTGCCACTGTTGACCGCCACGGCACGCACCTGCCCTCCAGTCGCCACCAGGTGTGCGCGTCCCACGGTGATGGGCGCAGCGACGACCCGGTTGGACGTGAAGAGCGCCGCTGCTGTCGCGCTGACGTCGGCGACAATGCAGGCGAAGTCCGGGTTGCCGCTCGGCTTGATGCCGGCGCGCACTGCGGCAAAGCGAAAGCCCCGCGGCAGGGCGGAAGAGGGGACAAGCAAAGGAGCGGCCGAACTCATGCTCCATCGTCGCACCTGCAATTTAGGCGGGCAATGAGGCGGCGAAGTATTCTGGGCTTTGTGAGGTAGCACTCGTTGCCCCAGACATCCCCGCCTGGATCCGGCTTTCTCTTCATGCAGCACGTGGATGTCGCCCGCGGTGACGCCGTGATGCTCCACGACATCTCTCTCCAGATCGCCCCCGGCGAGCACCTCGCTATCCTCGGCCCCAACGGCTGTGGCAAGTCCACGCTGATCAAGACCATCACCCGCGAGGTGTACCCGATCGCGCGCCCGGGCATGCGCTGCTCCCTGCTCGGGCGTGATCGCTGGGACCTGTCGCAGTTGCGATCAGAGTTCGGCGTGGTCGCGGCCGAGCTACCCGGAGAGAGAACCGGCTTTGCTACCGGGCTGGACGCCGTCACGGCAGGCTTCTTCGGAGCATCGGCCTTGTGGCCCAACCACACCGTGACCGGGGAGATGCGAACGCGCGCCCACGAAGCCCTCGAGCTACTTCACGCCGGGCACCTGCGGGACAAGCTGGTAGGCCAGATGTCCGCGGGCGAGCAGCGCCGCGTGATGATTGCACGGGCGCTGGTCCATCGCCCGGGCATGCTCCTGCTCGACGAGCCATCGAACGGGCTGGACCTCTCGGCCCAGCGCGAGCTGCGCCAGGCCCTGCGTGCCGTGGCGGGGCAGGGCACCGGCATCCTGATGGTCACCCATCACCTCGCGGATATTCTTCCCGAGACTCACCGCGTCATCCTGATGCGCGAGGGGCGCATCGTGGCCGACGGCTCCAGGGGCGATCTGCTGACCAGTGCACACCTTGAAGCACTCTTCGGGGTTCAGCTTACGCTCACCGAGCGCGACGGATTCTTGCACGGCTGGTAGTATGGCCGGGGTCGCTTGCCCCGGGTGGCTGAACAAATCTGCTTGCTCTAGCGTATGGCTTGGCTATACGGAGGATCGTCCTTTGAACCCAGGAAAAGCACTCGCTCTGTCTGCAGCGCTCTTGTTCGCGTCCGCGCCACCGCTTCATGCCCAGGCGCCCGATCTCGCCGCTCGACGTCACACGCTCGGCCAGATGCTCGATGAGGAGTGGCAGTACACGCTGCGGGAGTCGCCGGAGCTCGCCACGGTCATCGGCGACTATCGCTATAACGACAAGTTCGGCGATTTCTCACTCGCGCACATCGAGGTGCAGCGCAGGGAGACGGAGGCTTTCCTCAAGCGGTTCGAGGCTGTGGACACGAGCGGCTTTCCGGAGCAGGAAGTGCTGAACAAACAGCTCATGGTGCGGAACCTCAAGGAGAGCCTGCGCAGCACCGAGCTCAAGCTCTACCTGATGCCGGTCGACCAGTTCGGCGGCGTCCACCTGCAGCTGGCGCAGTTCGTCTCACTCATGCCGTTTGAGACAACCAAACAGTACGAGGATTACCTGGCCCGCCTGCACCAGGTGCCCCGTGTCATGGACCAGATCATCGGGATCCTGCAGCAGGGCAAGCAGGACAAGATGATGCCGCCGAAGTACCTGCTCCAGAAGGTGATCCCGCAGGTGCGGTCGATCGCAACGCCTTCCGGCGAGGCGAGTGTCTTCGGCATGCCGGTGGCCAAGTTCCCTGCGGCCGTCTCGGCAGCCGACCAGAAGCGCCTGCATGATGCCATCCTTCAGGCCGTCGACACCGAAGTCCGCCCCGCCTACAACAAGCTCGGCGACTACCTGGCCAAGGACTACGCCCCTTACGGACGCACCGACCCCGGCATGTGGGCTCTGCCGAACGGAGACGCGCTGTACCGGTTCGCCATCGAGCAGCAGACCACGACCAGCATGGACCCGGAGGCCATTCATCAGCTTGGCTTGAGCGAAGTAGCCCGCATCCACGAGCAGATGCTCACTATCGCCAGGCAGCAGGGTTTCTCTGACATCAAGACCTTCCAGGCCTCGCTCAAGACCAACGCCAAGCTCATCCCCACCTCTGCGGACGACATCCTCAACACCTATCGCGGATACATTGCCGGCATGCAGCCGGAGCTGCCCAAGCTCTTCGGCCTACTGCCGAAGACCCGGGTCGAAGTGAAGCCGGTACAGGCCTACCGCGAGAAGGAAGCCGCAGCAGCCGAGTACAACCAGGGCACGCCCGATGGCTCGCGGCCTGGCGTCGTCTACGTGAACACCGGCGATTACACGCACCGCTCCAAGCTGACCATGGAGGCGACCGCCTATCACGAAGGCGTGCCCGGCCATCACATGCAGATCGCCATTGCGCAAACACTGCCTGGCCTGCCGCCCTTTCGCCAGCAGGGTGGCTACACGGCGTACGTGGAAGGCTGGGCGCTGTACTCCGAGCGCCTGGGCAAGGACATCGGCTTCTACAAGGATCCGCTGAGCGACTACGGCCGGCTCAGCGACGAATTGCTCCGCGCCTGCCGCCTGGTGCTCGATACCGGAGTGCATGCCAAGCACTGGACCCGGGAGCAGATGGTCACCTACTTCCGTGAAAACTCGAACGAGGACGAGCCGGATGTGCAGGCGGAGACCGACCGCTACATCGTTATGCCCGGACAGGCACTGGCCTACAAGCTTGGCCAGCTCAAGATCCTCGAACTACGGGCTCGTGCGGAACGGGAGCTGGGGCCCAAGTATGACATTCGTGCCTTCCACGACGAGATCCTCAACGGGGGCGCGCTGCCGCTCGATGTGCTCGATGCGCGCGTAAACGCCTGGATCCAGGCGGTCAAGGCGGGCACAGCGCCTGCCCATCCGGCCCCTGCCATGTAGTCCCGCTGCATGGGCCTCTTGACCGATTTCGCCGGTCCGTCTTACTCTGGATTTACACAGGAAAGGAGGGCGATCCTATTGAAAAGTTCAGACTGTAGCTTGTGCACCATCGCAGCATGTGAGGTGACTGAGGCTTAGGGCTCCTTGAAGCTCTAGACCTGGCGTTCCAGCTATGTATGCGCCGAGGCCCATCTAAAGAACCGTAAGCACCGTATTGGGTAGGTGCCTGCCGTTCGGCTCCAAGGATGCCTCAGGTCAAACTCAACAGTGCACCGGCAAAAGGCCCGCTTCCGAGCGGGCCTTTTGTTTTCCCCTCGGTTCCCGGCAGAGCGTTTTCAAGCAGACCTCTTGCCCTGCTATCAACACGCGTTTGTGGCTCCGCGCTGTCTTACACGTGCGCGATAATAGCCGTATGGAACCGCTCGTCATCGCAGGCAGGGCCTTTCAGTCTCGCCTGATCGTCGGCACCGGCAAGTACAGGGACGGCCGCGAGACGCAGGCCGCCATTGAAGCCTCCGGCGCCGAGATGGTCACCGTCGCCGTGCGCCGGGTCAACCTGGATCGCTCCCGGGAGTCGCTGCTCGACTTCCTCGATCCGCAACGGTACTTTCTGCTCCCCAACACCGCCGGCTGCTACACGGCGGATGAGGCCATCC
>DASWUY010000394.1:0-7488 GCA_036401435.1 Acidobacteriaceae bacterium
CAAGCGCGCGATTGACGGGCGGCCGTTCAACTGGGACAAGCTCGAGCGCACCGCCAAGATGTCCAAGCAGACGGAGAGCATCACGGCCGGGTAGCGGCGGCGTCGCCTTAAACAAACAGCGGCGCGCTAATGGCCCTGCCCGCGCTGAAAGCCCTTGAGAAATATGTCTACATTTCCCTTGTCCACCAGCGCCACGCCGGTGTCGACAAAGGACGGGACGGGCGCGAACGCGTCGAGCGCATAGTCGTTGGCCAGGGGCTTGAGCGGGTCATGGTAGATCTGGTCGAGCCCTCTCAACCCCAGGTACGCCATGGTGTAGGGCTTCTGCGAGATGGTCGCGTCGATCTCGCCGCTCTTGACCAGGTTCAGCGTGTCGGGGTCCACATCCATGGCGATCAGCACCCGGTCCTCGGCATGGTGGCGTTTGATGGCTTCGGCCACTTCCTTGCCGGCTGCTGCCTCCAGGCAGACCAGCCCATCGATCTTGCCCGGGCCGGTACGCGTGAGGTACTCCTCCGCCTTGTCGAGCGCCTTACCCGGATCGCCCTGCATGTCGAAGACCTCGACAACCTTGATGGCGGGGAAGCCGGCCAGCACGTCCCGGTAGCCCTTCAGGCGCTCTTCCAGGTTGGGCTGGGTGGGCATGGTGATGAACACCACGTTGCCTTTGCCGTTGAGCTGGGCTGCGAGCCGCTGCCCGCCCAGTCGCCCCGCAGCCAGGTTATTGGTTCCGATGAAGTAAAGCCGCTGGCTGTCCGGAGCGTCGGAGTCGATGGTGATGACGGGCACGCCCTCGGCGATGGCCTTGTTGATCTCGGGCGTCATCAGGACAGGGTCGGCGATCGAGACCAGGATGCCGGCGGGCTTGGTGGCGAGTACCGAGCGGAACTCATCCACTTCGCCCTTGGGGTCAAAGAAGCCGGTGCCGCGCATCTCTGCGGTCACGTGATAGGCGGCGGCGGCCTTCTGCAGACCCTCTTCGGCCGTGTGCCAGTAGGCCAGGTTGATGTTGGTGGCGATCAGGTAGTAGTGCTCCGACGTGCTGTGACGCTGGCAAGCCCCCAGCAGAGCCAGCACCATCAAGGAGAGTAGGAGAGCCGTGCGCCTTGCCCGTCTGTGCATTGAAAAACCTCCGCCGTGCCGAACTTTACCTAAGCTGCGGAAGAGCCTGCGCAGGCTGATCCCGCTAAGGCGTCGGATTCTACTCCTGCGCTCAAGTCCCCTGCAAAGCGCGGCAGCAGCGTCCGAGGCGGCTGGCGCTGCATCGAACAGGGCGGGAGTTTAGACTGGAAACGGTCTGGGCGGCGGCCTGAGCTCTCGAGCGGCCGGCGAGCGAAAACGGCCTGCAGGCGGTCTGCACGCGGGCACCCGCTGCGAGCCCTTCAACCGCCCCACCCAACGTCCCAAAGGAAAGCCATGGCCACCGTAGAGAGCACCGCCATCGAGCAGCGCCTGCCGCAGGGCAGGTTCGTCAACGAGCCTTTTACCGACTTCTCGCAGCATCGCCACGCGAGTGAGATGCGGGCGGCGCTGAGCCGCGTGGGTGACCAGCTGGGCCACGAGTATCCGCTGATCATCGGAGGGGAACGGGTGGGCCTCGCACGCGTTGCGGAGGGTCGCGTGATGGAGTCGCGTAACCCGGCACGCCCGGCCCAGCTGGTGGGCACGCATCCGTTTGCCGGCCCGGCCGAGGTGGAGCTGGCGGTGGCCGCGGCGGCGAAGGCCTTTGTGACCTGGCGCCATGAGCCGCTCGAGAAGCGGGTGGGCCTGCTGCTCGATGCGGCTGCGATCATTCGCGAGCGCAAGTTCGAGTTCTGCGCCTGGCTGACCTATGAAGTCGGCAAGAACTGGGCGGAGGCGGACGCGGACGTGGCCGAGTGCATCGACTTCCTCGACTTCTATGCGCGGGAGGCCATCCGGCTCTCCGGCACCGAGACGCCGATCCAATATCCCGGCGAGCGGGACGAACTGCTCTCGCTCCCGCTCGGCGTCGGCGCTGTGATCCCGCCGTGGAACTTTCCCTTTGCCATCATGGCGGGGATGACCGCGGCGGCTATTGTCACCGGCAACACGGTTGTCCTCAAGCCGTCACCGGACGCGCCGGTGATTGCCTCGCGGTTTCTCGATGTGCTTGAAGAGGCGGGCATGCCCGGGGGCGTCGTCAACCTGGTGACCGGGGACGGTCCCGTGACCGGCAACGCGCTGGTCGTCCATCCGCAGGTACGGTTTATCGCGTTTACCGGCTCGCGGCCGGTGGGCCTGGAGATTCACGAGAAGGCGGCCAAGGTGCACCCGGGGCAGATCTGGATCAAGCGGACTATCCTCGAGCTGGGCGGCAAGGATGCCATCATCGTGGCGCGGGACGCCAATCTGGACGAGGCAGTGGAGGGCGTGCTGGCCTCGGCCTTCGGCTTCAGCGGGCAGAAGTGCTCGGCCTGCTCGCGAGCCATCGTCGAAGACTCGATCTACGAGGCGTTCGTGGACCGCATCCGCGAGGGGATCGAAGCCATCTCGATCGGCGATCCGGTCACCAACCCGCGCATGGGCCCGGTGATCAATGCTGCGGCGCGCGACCGCATCCTCAACTACATCGAAGCAGGCAAGCAGGAGGGCCGGCTGATCGCAGGCGGGAACGCCGTTGAGACCGAGGAGGGCGGCTACTACATCGCGCCTACCGTCTTTGCCGACGTGGTGCCGACGGGGCGGATCGGGCAGGAAGAGATCTTTGGCCCGGTGCTCGCGATCATGCGCGTGGCGGACTTTGAGGAGGCGCTGGCTATCGCCAACGGGACGCCCTTCGGGCTGACGGGCGCCGTCTACTCCGCCTCGCAGGGCAACCTCGACCGGGCGAAGGAGGCCTTCCACGTGGGCAACCTGTACCTGAACCGCAAGTGCACGGGCGCCATGGTGGGAGCGCACCCGTTTGGCGGCTTCAACATGTCAGGCACAGACTCCAAGGCCGGGGGCCCGGAGTACCTGCAGCTGTTTACCCAGGCCAAGACAGTGGCCACGCGCCTGCAGCGGTGAACAGGGCGCAAGGGGGCGAGCGGATCGAACCTCGCCCCCGGGCCTCTAGTTCAGCTGCATGATCAGGTTGCCGGCGGCTGCCGCGGCCTCGGCCAGGATGCGGTGGTGGATGGTGAAGAGCGCTAGCTCCAGCCGGTCCGAGACGCCCGTCTTGTCGTACACACCGCGCAGGTAGTTCTTGATGACCTGCTCGGTGGTGCCCAGACGCAGGGCGATCTCCTTGTTCTTGCAGCCCTGGACGATGAGGGCCACGATCTTCATCTCTTTGGGGGTAAGCCGGTCGCGGACCCGTGCGCCGACCAGATCCTCGTCCGGCATGGCAGAGGTGTTCTGCACCGAGTGGATGGCGCGCTCGCCGCGGCCGACGCGACGCACGCAATCGACCAGGGTGGGCCCGGTGATGGAGCGAAAGAACAGCCCGTGCACATGGGCGGCCAGGTAGGGTGTGGTCGATTCGCCGTTCTCGAGGATGGCGATGCCGCGGCTGCCGAGGGAGCAGATCTGCTGCATCAGCTGGCTGGGATCCTGTTTCATCGTCGAGCCGAAGAGGACCGTGACTCCGCGGAAGGTGACGAGCGCGCTCTGCAGCCGCTCAGCATCCGGACATTGGGCGATGATCCGAAAGTCGTCCTCCATGGAGAGGACCTTGGCGGACCCGGTACGGAAGATGGCTTGATTATCAGCAAGAATGACTTTGTTCATCGTGTGTGTCTCGATTTCCAGGAGTAAGCCCCGTAAGTTACCCCATATCCCCGGCCTAAACGCGATCAGGCAGAACCTTCGGAGAGGATGCCGCAGCTTTCCGGCTGCGACGTTGGGGGGACCTCAGTGATATCGGCACACAGAACCAGGGGTGAGAAAAGTGGTCCATTTTGGGACAACCGGCACGTGTAAGTACTGTAAGGCCAATTGCAGACGCGTGGTTACCATTGAGCTGCCTGGTGAACCTAACAGTAACCTCAAACAGCCCCGGGTGGGAAGAAAAATTACCCGTTTGGGTACTTTATTCACTGCAGTGTGCCATATGGCCGACATAGTAGCAACAGAATAGGGTCGCCGCTCTCATATTTTGCGGCGTAACGATGCCCGTACAATCATGTCTGCATGGCAAAGCCGGTCATTCTCGCTGTCGACGATGATATCTCCGTTCTGGAGGCGGTGATCCAGGACCTGCGCCGCAAGTATGGGGCTGAGTATCGCATCCTGAGGGCCGGCTCCGGCCAGGCGGCAATTGATACCTGCCAGCAGCTCAAGAAGCGCGGCGACGCCGTGGCGCTGATCCTGAGCGACCAGCGGATGCCGGGCATGACGGGCGTGGTGCTGCTGGAACAGGTGCAGGGACTCTACCCCGACGCCAAGCGCGCCCTGCTGACCGCCTACGCCGACACCGAGGCAGCGATCCAGGCGATCAACAGCGCGCGCATTCACTACTACCTGACCAAGCCCTGGGACCCGCCCGAGCAGCGGCTGTATCCGGTGCTGGACGACCTGCTGGAGACCTGGACGAGCGGCTACCGGCCGCGCTTTGAAGGGCTGCAGGTGGTGGGGCCGCGGTGGTCGGCGCGCGACCATCAGGTGCGGGACTTTCTCTCCCGCAACCAGGTGCCTTTCAAGTGGGTGGACCCGGAGAAGGGCGATGGGGCGGTCGAGTTGCTGGCCGCCTATCACCTGGACGATCACCGGCTGCCGGCCGTGCTCTTTCCCGATGGCAGCTCGCTGACCCAGCCTTCGACCGCGGAGCTTGCGCTGAAGGTCGGTCTCAAGACCTCGGCGCAGGAGGATTTCTACGACCTGGTGGTGGTCGGTGGGGGCCCGGCGGGCCTGGCGGCGGCGGTATACGGCACCTCCGAGGGGCTGCGCGTGCTGCTGGTGGAGCCGGACGCACCGGGCGGCCAGGCCGGCTCCAGCTCCCGGATCGAGAACTACCTGGGCTTTCCAGCCGGGGTGAGCGGAGAAGACCTGGCCCGCCGCGCCATCACCCAGGCGACGCGCTTCGGCACCGAGTTCATCACGCAGTGCGCGAAGAGCATTCGTTCCGAGAACCAGTACCATATGGTGGAGCTGGGGGATGGGCGCGTTGTCTCCTGCCGGGTGTGCCTGATTGCGGTCGGGGTGCACTGGCGGCGGCTGGAGGTGCCGGGTGTGGATCGCCTGACCGGGGCGGGCGTGTATTACGGCGCGTCGATGAGCGAGGCGCCCTCCTGCCGGGACGAAGAGATCTTCATCGTGGGCGGCGCCAACTCGGCGGGCCAGGCGGCCATGCACTTTGCCAAATATGCCGGCAAGGTAACGATGCTGGTGCGTTCCCCATCCCTGGTTGCCAGCATGTCGAAATATTTAATCGATCAGATCGCTGGGACATCGAACATAGAGGTGCGAACCGATGCGTCGGTGGTAGAGGCCTTCGGCGAGGAGCGCCTGGAGTCGGTGCTGATCCGGTCTCCGGACGGGGAGCATCAGCATCCGGCCTCATCGCTGTTCATCTTCATCGGCGCAGCGCCGAGGACAGGGTGGTTGCCAGACTCGATTGTGCGTGATAACAAGGGGTTTGTCCTCTCGGGTCGCGACCTGAGCGTCGATGGCTCGCTGCCGAAGACCTGGAAGGAGCAACGTGACCCGTACCTGCTCGAGACCAGCGTGCCGGGCATTTTTGTGGCCGGCGATGTGCGCCACGGGTCAGTGAAGCGGGTGGCTGCCTCGGTAGGCGAGGGGTCGACGTCGGTGCAGTTCATGCACCAGTACCTGGCGCAGTTCTGAGGCTGCCGCCCCGGCAAGACGGGGTTGCTGCACATCGAGAGGGAAAGGAACAACGGAGCCAACGATTGCTCGCGGGGGCCTGGCCGGAAAGAGGGTCGGGACTCTGGGCAGGCGGTATTCGCAGCGGCGGGTCGCACGCGAAGGCTGAAATGTAACCAACTATGTCAGAGTCCAACCAAACTTCGGGCGTACGTCCTATCGATCCCGAGGAACTGCCCACACTTCTCGGCGGCGTGCCCCTGCTGGCGGACCTTGGCCGCGAGGGGCTGGAGTGTTTTCGCGGCGCGGACCTGATGACGGTGCCGAGCGGCGCGACGGTGATCGCGCAGGGAGAAGGCCCTCTTTACTTCTGGGTGCTGCTCGAAGGCAGGATCCGTGCGTACAAGGAGAACCCGGAGAGCCCGGACGGGTCCGACACCTTTCTGATGGAGTTTGCTTCCGGTGAGACGGCGGGCGAGGTGCCGCTGCTGCTGGGCCAGACGTCGCCATCCGCGCGCTGCGAGGCGACCCAGGACTGCAAGGTGGTCCGGGTGTCCGAGGCAGGCTTCTGGAAGCTGATGGCCAGCTGCCCGGTGGTGCGTGCGGGCGTGCTGAAGGACATGACACGCCGCTTCGAGTTGTACCAGGCGATTACCCTGCACCGGGAGAAGCTGATCTCGCTGGGCACGCTCGCGGCAGGGCTGATGCATGAGCTGAACAATCCGGGCGCCGCCGCCAAGCGTGCTGCTGCACAGCTGCGCGAGAACATGACACGCCTGCAGGCCATCACCCTGCGGTTTACGCGGACCCCGCTCTCGGCGGAACAGCTGGAGTGCCTGGGCCACCTGCAGGAGAAGGTCTTTTCGCTGCGGCGGGAGGTGGAGCTTGATTCGCTGGAGCAGTCCGACCGGGCTGAGGAGCTCTCGACCTGGCTGGAAGATCTGGGCGTTGAGAACTCGTGGCAGCTGGCCCCGACGATGGTGAGTGTGGGCTGGGAGCGAGACGACATTGCCTGCGCGCAGAGCGCATTTCCGGCGCAGGTGCTCTCAGACACGCTGAACTACCTGGAAGCGCTGATCTCGAGCGTGCAGCTGGTCGGCACAATCGAGGAGAGCATCTCGCGGGTGACGGACCTGGTGACGGCGGTGAAGAAATACGCTTATGACGACAAGAGCCGGCACCAGAAGATCGATGTACGGGACAGCCTGATGAGCACGCTTACCATCCTGGGGCACAAGTTCCGGGGCAAGCAGCTGCGGGTGGAGAAAGACTTTTCGGAGGAGACGCTGACTGTCTCCTGCATGGGTTCCGGGCTGACCCAGGTGTGGACCAACCTGCTGGACAACGCGATTGATGCGGCGCCGGAGGGGAGCAGCATCGGGGTGCGGCTGTGGCAGGAAGCAGACTCGGTGTGCGTGGGGATTGTGGATCACGGGCCGGGCATACCCGAGGAGCACTGGGAGCACATCTACCAGCCTTTCTTCACCACCAAGGAGGTGGGCGTGGGTACGGGGCTGGGCCTGGACATTGCGCACCGGATCGTAGTGAGCAACTTCCAGGGAGATATCAGCTTTACCTCGGAGCCGGGACACACGGAGTTTGTGGTGAGGCTGCCCAAGGTGGAGAGCTGCACGGTAGCTGCTGCGCAGCCCGCCTAGACGGGCTTTCTGCTGACAGCGCGAGCTAGCGCTTCGCCCTGCGGGGCGCTGGACGGGAGGGCGCAAC
>DASWUY010000395.1:0-8699 GCA_036401435.1 Acidobacteriaceae bacterium
AGACGGGCGCGTTCTTTCTGCTGCTGCTGTTGCGGTCCATTGCGCCAGGCATGGCGACGAACCTCTACGAGCTGGCCGCGCTGTCGCCGGTGATGGTGCTACACGGCTTTGTGTGGCAGCTGGTGACCTACAGCTTCGTCCATGTGGGGGTGCTGGGGACCGCGCTTGAGATGCTTTCGCTATGGTTCCTGGGCAGCTTTCTTGAGGGCAACCACGGCGGCCGATGGATGGGCGAGCTCTACTTCGCGTCGGTAGCGGGAGCGGGCCTGACGGCGGTGCTGCTCAGCGTTGCGGTCGCGCAGGGCTACGGCCTGGGCGGCCCGGTGGTGCTGCTGGAGCCTGCCTTCATCGGCGCGTTCGGTGGCATCTTCGGCCTGCTGATAGCCTTTGCGGTGCTGTATGGGGACCTGCAGTTCACCCTCTTCCCCCTGCCGGTGGCCATCAAGGCCAAGTACCTGGTGGCTGTGTACATGCTGATTGCGGTGGCCAACCTGTTTGGCGCCAACCGCGCGTATGCGCTGGCCCAGCTGGGGGGCGCGCTCGGCGGGTATCTCTACATCCGCTTTGCGCCGCGTCGACGGCCGCGGTCTGTTTCCGGCACGGAGTGGTTCTACAAGGCGCGCAACGACTACTACCGGTGGAAGCGCCGTAACGCTGCGAAGAAGTTTGAGGTGTACATGCGCAAGCAGAATCGCGATGTGCACTTTGACGCGAACGGGAAATATGTGGCGCCGGAGGATGGCCCGGTCAAGCCGCGGGACCCGAAGGACCGCAGCTGGATGAACTAAGCCTGGCGGGGCTGCGGGCCTGGCGCGCGACGGCTTGGCCCGGTTTGATAGGCTCGTTGTGTACCACATCAGGAGAAGCCCGTTGACGTTTGTATCCCGTTGTCTGCGCCTGGGTCTTGGCGCGCTGCTCTGTTCTGCCCCGCTCTACGCGCAGGTCACCGCCACGGCCCCGGCTGAGAGCGGAAGTGAAGCCCTGCAGCGCTTTGACCTGTTTGGCGGAGCGGCGTACTCGCACTTCAACCCCGGGTATGCGCATCAGGTGCACGCGACGAACCTGCTGGGGTGGCAGGGGTCGGCGACCGCCTGGTTGTCAAGAGCGGTGGGCGCTGAGGGTGGGGCGCGCGGCTTCTATGGCAACACTGACCTGCCGCCGCAGGCCGCGGCGCAGGGGCTGGCCGGGAGCGAGCCTATCTCTGAGCATGTCTTTCTTTTCGGGCCCAGCTTTCGCATGCTCCGCACAGAGAAGTACACGGCCGGCATGCATGTGCTGGTAGGCGGAGCGTATGGCAACTTTGATAAAGCCTTTGCGGGCAAGGGAGTGCAGCCGTTTGCGGTAGGTATCTACAACACCCAGCTGGCCTTTGCGAGCGCGATTGGCGGCTGGGCGGACTACAAGCTGGGGCCCAGGCTGGGGGTACGCTTCATCGCCGACTACCAGCCCACGCGCTATGGGAACACCACGCAGAACGAGTTTGCGGGCAGTGTGGGCGTGGTGTACCGGATGGGCAGCCGGGGCGGCAAGTAAAGGAGCGCAATGGGCCGCCGGCAAGTTGTTCTGCTGCGGGGGATCAACGTCGGGGGCAGGCGCCTGGTGCCCATGGCTGCACTGGCCGAGGTGCTTGCGCAGCTGGGCTGCACCGCGGTGAAGACGTATATCCAGAGCGGCAATGCCGTTGTGACCGCGCCCGGCGAAGGGCTGCTGGAGCCGGAGGCGATTGAAGCTGCGCTGGCCATCCGCTTCGGCTTCGCCATCCCCGTAGCGGTGCGCAGCAGCGAGGCGTTTGCCGAGCTGGTCGAGTCCAATCCCTTTGTCGCCCGCGGAGTGGACCCGAAGATGCTGCACGTGGTCTTTATGGCCGAGGGGCTTGCGCCGGCGCAACAGGCGTTCTTGGCGAGCCAGGCCGCGGGCGGAGAAGAGCTGGCCGCCCCGGGACGGGAGATCTATCTCTACCTGCCGGGCGGGACGGGCCGCTCGAGGCTGGCGCTCGCGTGCACGGGGGTGAAGGTTCCTGCAGGGAGCACGATCCGGAACTGGGCCACTGTTCTGAAGCTTGGAGAGATGCTCGAGGCCTAAGGGCAGGAAGCGGGGCAGGAAGCGTTTAGCCGCACCTGCGGCGATGCCGAAGCCGTGCGGGGGGCGCGGGTGATCCTAGGTCTTCAACACGGTGCGGATATGTAACTCGCGCAGTTGCTGATCGGAGGCGGGAGTCGGAGCGTCGACCATCAAGTCGATGGCCTTGGCCGTCTTGGGGAAGGCGATCACCTCACGCAGGCTGGTGGCGCCGGCCAGGATCATAACGATGCGGTCGAGGCCCAGGGCGATGCCGCCGTGGGGCGGGGTGCCGTACTGCAGCGCCTCCAGGAAGAAGCCGAAGCGCTCGCGGGCCTCCTCGTCGGACATGCCGAGGGCGCGGAAGATCTGCTGCTGGACATCCTGGCGATGGATACGGATGGAGCCCGAGCCGAGCTCGAGGCCGTTCATGGCCAGGTCGTAGTAGCGGGCGCGGACCGAGGCCGGATCGGTGAGGAGCCGGTCCATATCTTCTTCATGCGGTGCGGTGAAGGGGTGGTGCGAGGGGAGCCACCGCCCGGTCTCGTCGTCGTGCTCGAACATGGGAAAGTCAGTGACCCAGATAGGCCGGAAAGCCTGGGTGCCGTCGACGCCGGCGGGGCGAAAGGCCCGGGTGTCGGGGTCGCGGCGGTCGGGGCACTCGACTGCCAGATTGGTGGCGCGGAAGGCGCCGTGGCGGTCGGCGTACTTGCGGGCGAGCTCGACGCGGAAGTTGCCGGCGGCGGAGAGGACCTGGAGTTCGCGCTCAGAGAGGCGACCTGGCGCATGCTGGGTGGAGGGGGTGGCCGGGGGGCCGTCGCCTGCGGCTCCGACGATGATCGCGAGCAGGTCGTCAGGCTCGGACTGGATGAACTCGCGGACCTTCGCGACTGTTTCGGGGAACGACTTTTCGAGGCGCTTGAGGTCGTCGATGTACTTGACCGCGCCATGGCGGGTGTCAAAGAGGGGCTTGTTGTCGTCGCGCTCCTTGCGGGAGAGCTCGCCGACCCTGGGGATGCGCAGGGCGACGACGGGCAGGTCGGGCGCGATGGCGAGCGTCGCGAGAGCTTCGGGCGGAAAGGCTTCGCGCACGTCGGTCAGGCCCGGCAGGCGCAGGTCCGGCTTGTCGATGCCGTAGGAGCGCATGGCCTCGTCCCAGGTGATCTGCGGGAAGGGCGTGGGCAGACCGATGCCGACGGCAGCGAAGGCGGCGGAGAGAAAGCTCTCCACGGTGCGGAAGATGGTCTCCTGCTGGGGGAAGGTCATCTCGAGGTCGATCTGGGTGAACTCCGGCTGGCGGTCGGCGCGGAGGTCTTCGTCGCGGAAGCAGCGGGCGATCTGGAAGTAGCGGTCGAAGCCGGAGATCATCAGGATCTGCTTGAAGAGCTGGGGGGACTGGGGCAGGGCGTAGAACTCGCCGGTGTGGATGCGGCTGGGGACGAGGTAGTCGCGCGCGCCCTCCGGGGTGGAGCGGGTCATGAAGGGCGTCTCGACCTCGTAGAAGCCGGCAGCGGAGAGCGACTGGCGAACGGAGAGCGCGACGGCGTGGCGCACCTCGAAGTTGCGCTGCATCTCGTGGCGGCGCAGGTCGATGTAGCGGTACTTGAGGCGGACCTCCTCGTTGGCGATGGCTTCTTCGGCGGGTGAGAAAGGGGCGAGTTTTGCGTCGTTGAGCACGCGCAGCTCGGTGGCGACGATCTCGATCTCGCCGGTAAGCATTTTGGGGTTGGCGAGACCGGCGCCGCGGAGACGGACGGTGCCGATAGCGGCGACCACGTACTCGGGACGCACCTGCTCGGCCTTGGCGTGGCCCTCGGGGCAGAGATCACGGTCGAGGACGATCTGGGTGATGCCGTAGCGGTCGCGCAGGTCGAGGAAGATGAGGTTGCCGTGGTCGCGCCGGCGGTTGACCCAGCCGAGGAGCGTGACGGGCTTGCCTGCGCCTGAAGTTGCATCTGAAGCGCGGAGCGCACCGCAGGTGTGCGTGCGTTCTAGAGTTCCTAAGTAGTCCAGCAAGTCACTTCCTCAATGAATCGACCCAGCCAGGGGGCTTGAGTTCTGGACGCTTGTCATAGATGGGCTGAATCAGCTATCGAGGTTGAAGAGAAATACCTCGCCGACTCTGAAGCAAAGTCCTTCGTTTCAGCAACGCTACATGTCTGGCTGATGACATGCGCGGACCGATCCAAGGTGGCAAGCGCTTCGTTAATCGTGCGTATCAAGGGTTCGGCGGCCTGCAAGTTTTCGATCATGAAGAGCGTTCGATTTACGGTAAGTATGTTGAACCCAAACGCCCTCTGATGTCTCGGGAACGGAATGGCAGCGCGAGGCGTCACGCGCCCATCGACCGTCGGAGCGCCTCTTCAATCGCATCCCGCAAACCGCCGTCCTTCGCACGATAGAACTCGACGATATCTTCGGGCAGTTCGAGTGAGATTCGCTTTCGCGCAACGCCATCCTGCGATCCATCCATGGGCCCAATAATTCGAGAGTGTAAGCAAGCAGCAGAATCCTCTCCAGTACCTCGACCATGGCAATGTCGACCAGCCGTGACTCGCCCCAACGAACCACGGGAACGGTAACTTTGTTCGGGCACCGAAAGACCAACGCTGCATCGGCGAAGTCGAGATCATGCTTGGCGAGGTTCGACAATCGTTCCGCCTCGTCCTAGGTGAACCTTACTCTGGCATTGTAGCTTTCGACGCCTTAGGTTGCAGGTAAATCATCCAGGCTGGAGCGGCGCAGCAGCTCCGTAACTCCCTCGGTGGTGAGCTCTTTATCCGCAGAAAGCTAAAGCGGTTCCATTGCGCTGCCAATCAGACATTGGCTGACTAGCTCTGCCCGTGCCACCTTTCGCTGGTCTCCGCTGGCGAAATCCTTTACCGTCAGCGTTCCCGATATCTGTTCATCTTCGCCGAAGATGATGATGTTGCGGGCTAGCTTGTCGGCGAGTTCGAAGGACTTCTTGAGGCGGAAGGAGCCGTCGCCGAGCTCGATGCGGAGGCCGGCGCGGCGTAGGTCGCGCGCCAGCTCAAGGGCGGGTGCGTTCATGGCTTCGCCCACAGGGGCGATGAAGGCGTCGGCTTTCTGGAACGGCTGCTCGCCGGTTTGCGACTGCAGGGTGAGGATGAGGCGGTCGGCGCCGATGGCGAAGCCGATGCCCGGCGCCCTGGGCCCGCCCAGCATCTCCGAGAGGCCATCGTAGCGGCCGCCGCCGAGCAGGGCATTCTGCGTCCCGAGGCCGCTCGAGTGGGTGAACTCGAACGTGGTGCGGGTGTAGTAGTCGAGGCCGCGGACCAGGCGCGGGTTGACCTGGTAGGCCAAACCGCAGGCGTCTAGGGCGGCGCGGACCTGGGTGAAGTGGGCCGTGGAAGCTTCGTCGAGGAAGTCGGCGATCTTGGGCAGCGTGTCGATAATCGGCTGGTCTTCAGGGACCTTGCAGTCGAGCACGCGCAGCGGGTTGGTGTGGGCGCGCTGCTGGCAGTCACTGCAAAGGCGGGGAGCGACGGCAAGCAAGGCCTCGCGCAGCGCCGCGATGTAGCGCGGCCGGTCGGACATGGACCCGACCGAGTTGATGGCGAGGGCGTAGCCGGCGTGGCCCGGCGAGGCCGGCGTGATGCCCAGCTCGTCCAGGAACGAGGCCAGCATCTCGAGCACTTCGGCGTCGCGCAGCGGGCTTTCTGACCCGGACGAAACAGGCCCGATGACCTCGGCGCCGATCTGGAAGAACTGGCGGTAGCGGCCCTTTTGCGGTCGCTCGCGGCGGAACTGCGGGCCGATGTAGTAGAGCTTCTGCAGCAGGCCGGTCTCGCCCAGCTTGTGCTCGATGTAGGCGCGGACGACGCCGGCGGTATTCTCCGGGCGCAGGGTCAGCGACTGCGCCTTTTCAGACGCGGCGCGGGCGCGATCCTCCCACGTGTACATCTCCTTGGAGACGATATCGGTCTCTTCGCCCACGCCGCGGGCGAAGAGCTGGGTGTCCTCAAAGAGGGGCGTACGGATCTCGCCGAAATTGTAGCGGGCAAAGACGCGGCGGGCCGTGGCCTCGACGCGGTTCCAGAGTTCGGTTTCGGGGGGCAGCAGGTCGCGCGTGCCGCGTACTGCTTTGAGCGTGCTCATCGGAATCTACAGAGTACCAGCCGGTGTGGCCGCCGGCGCCTGCGCGGCCAGCCGGGGGCCGCCTGCGCGCCTGCGACCCGGAGATACCCGGACCTGGCTGGGACCAGCTACACTTGTGGCGCGGAGGAGATTGCCAGATGGGTGCCTACTCGCAGATGCCGGTGTTTGTGCCGCAAAAGAGCATGCTGCTGTCGCTGGTGCTGACGTTCTTCTTCGGGCCGCTGGGCATGTTCTATTCGACCATCCTGGGCGGGCTGGTGATGCTGGTGGCCTATGTCGTCATCGGCATTCTGACCCTGGGTTGGGGACTGGCCGTGCTGCACCCCGTGGCCATGGCCTGGGGCGCGTGGGCGGTGCACGAGTACAACGGGCGCGCGGCGCGTCGGGCTGTCTACTAACCCTCTGGCTCGGCGACTGCGCAGGTTGTCGCGAGGCGCCTGCCGGGGTTCAGGAGCGTTCGAGACGCTCAAAGATCAGCATTCGGGTGGGGACGAAGCCCAGGCGCTCATAGAGAGCGATGGCCCGCTGGTTGGTCGCGATGACGTGCAGGAACGGGGTAAGCGCAGAAGCCAGTTGGTCGGCCACGAGCTTGCGGATAAGCCGGGCGGCATAGCCCTGGCCGAGGTGTGCTGGGTGGGTGCAGACCGCGCTCACCTCCCGCATGCTGGGCAGGGCCAGGCGCTCGCCGGCCATGGCGACCAGCTGGCCGGCTACGCGGATGCCGTAGTAGGTGCCAAGGGAGGGAGCGCGCGGGCCGTAGTAGCCGGGGAAGGCAAGCTGTTTGAGCGCCATCATCTCAGGGACGTCCGGAGGGCCCAGAAGCGCCGGTTGCAGGGCGGCGGGTTCGAGCCTCGGCTCTTCGGGCGAGTGCCGGGGAGCATAGATCATCTGCAGACAGGCGATGCTTTCTGCGAAGACGATGGGCGGCGGCGGGCGGGTGGACTCCTCCCGCGTCACAAAGATCGACTCGCCGGGCGCGAGCAGGGCATGGAGAGCGGTGAAGCTGCTGTGATCCCAGGTGGCGAGACCGGCGAAGGGGATGCAGTCGGGCGGGAAACGGCGGGCTGCGCCCGACCCCAGCGCAATGGCTGCCTGCTCGGTCAGCAGGGCATGCCAGAAGGGGTTGCGCAGCCGCTCATCCTCGGCCGGGTCGCTCGTGCTCGTCGCAGGCTGGCAGGGCTGGCCTCGTTTCAACGGGTCCACCCGCGCTCGCGACACTCGTCGAGATACACACGCGTGTAGTCCAGGTAGTTCCGAGCGTAGCCCAGGATGAGCTCGCGGTCGGCGTCGGTAAGCTGGCGGCGCACCTTGCCCGGCACCCCGGCTACCAGGGAGCGAGGAGGGATGACGGTGTGCTCGGGGATGACGGCGCCTGCGGCGATGATCGAGCCCTCGCCGATGCGAGCGTCGTTGAGCACGCGGGCGCCGATGCCGATCAGGCACGCGTCTTCAATCATGCACCCGTGAACGGTGGCGTTGTGGCCGATGGTGACCAGTTCCCCGACCTGCACCGGGTAGAGGTGGCGCATGCCGTGGAGCACGGCGCAGTCCTGCACGTTGGACTGGGCGCCGATGCGGATGGAGTGAACGTCGCCGCGGACGACGGCGTTCATCCAGATACTGGCCTGCTCGCCCAGCACCACATCGCCGATCACCTGGGCGGAGGCGTCCACGTAGCAGCTGGCCGGGATGGAGGGTGTGTGGTCCTGGTAGGTGCGAATCATGCCGGTGTGTTTCCCCTGGTCGGAGGGTCGGATTCCATTGTCTCTTGAAAGAGCAGGCCGCCTCGTTGACGGGACGAATGGCTGTGCGTCTTCATGTTCGATAGATAGCAGTAACTGTATGATCAAGCAGCCTCCCCGGGCTGCTGCCGTTCTCTTGCGGAGCCGCCAGGGGCGGCGAAGAGACGTCGACGCCAGGAAGCCGGCGCGCCGATCTTTCGGACCAGAAAGGCTATTTGCCGCATGAGCGTGCACCTGATCAACCCGAGTGACAATGCGTTTGGCACGGCGGTTATCACGCCGCGGTGGCTGTTTGTGCTGGCGGCAGCGACGCCTCATTCGGCGGGTGACCCGATCCTGGTGGACGAGTCGATCGAGCAACTGGACCCGGAGACGATCGCGCCCGGAGACGTGGTTGGGATCAGCGTGCACACCGGCAATGCGCTGCGCGGGTATGAGGTGGGGCGGATTGCGCGGGAGCGTGGCGCGTGGGTGGTGTACGGCGGCATCCACGCAACCCTGTTTCCGGAGGAGTCGTTTGAGCTGGGGCAGGCGCACTGCGTGGCCAAGGGCGATGGGGACGTGGTCTGGGGGCAGATTGTGAGCGACTGCCTGGCGGGCAGGCCGGGGCGGGTGTATGAGGGCGGCAAGCTGGAGGGCGACCAGTTCCTGGCGGCGCGGTGGGACCTGATGGACTCGAGCAAGTACATGTGGGCCTCGGTGCAGACCATCCGCGGGTGCCCCAAGCATTGCTCCTTCTGTTCAGTGTGGCGCACCGATGGGCAGAAGCCTAGGCAGCGG
>DASWUY010000396.1:0-3100 GCA_036401435.1 Acidobacteriaceae bacterium
GACCAGGAATTCGTAGTCCTTCAGGATCTCGATCACCCCATCCCACGAGATGTGGTGCGGGTTCGCATCGAGCAACCGCGATCCCTCGATCAGGCCGGCAGGGTAGGCCAGCCACACCGGGTACCAGTACGACTCGATCTCGCGCGTCGCGGGCCAGCGTGAGCTGGCGCCGCCATCAAAGTTTTCAAAGCTGGGCGGGTTCAAAAGCAGGGTTTTTAATGGCATAGCTGTCCCTAAAGTTTACCATCCGCCGTACGCAGGCGGCAGCCGCCGGAGCCATTTGCGCCGCGCACCTCCACGCAAGACTCCGCCTCGTCTCGCGACTGTTGGCTGGCTTACACTCGCGTCGTCGCCACACGCAGCGCTCAGGGCGTGTGTGGCGGCGTGTTCAACCAGTCCGCCAGCCCGCCGGTCGCGCGCAGCAATCCCAGCTCCGCGCGCATCAACTGCAGGTGTGCATCCAGCACCTGCGTGTACCGCTGGCGCTCTGCAATCTGCGCCAGCATCTGGTCTGCCGGCGACAGCGCAGGCGCTCCCACACTCTGGGCTCCGCCCGCCAGTTGCGTCTCCACAGACTCCAGCTGCTGCTGCGCCAGGTCGTTCTGCAGCCGCGCTACCCGCTCCTGCGCGCGCAGCTCCCGCAGGCTTCCGCGCAGCTGCTGCATCTGCTCCTCGCCAATGTCCCGCGCCTGCGCCGCCTGCGCATCGGCATGCACAGCGTCGGCCGCGGACCCCCGCGCCTGCGCCCGTTTGGTCGCATCAAAGAAGGGAAGCTGCATCTGCAGTCCCACGTCGAAGTTGTTGTGCTGAAAGCGCAGATAATACTCCGCATAATTGTTGAACTCCGCATAGCGGCTGTAGTTCACGCCCAGCGAGATCTGCGGCCGATAATTCTGACGATTGTCTCCCCGCGCCACGTAGTGCTTTGACACCGCATTGGCGAAGCCCGCTTCCACGCTCGCGTTCTTCAACCCGAGCGTCGCGCCCCCTTGGGCAAACATCGGCTCGCCCGGAATCGTCTCCGCCTGCGGCACCATGCTCGCCGGCGACAGACCCGTCAAGTGTGCCAGCTTCTCTCGCAGCAGCTCGGCCTCTGCCTCCAGATCCAGCCGACGCAAATCCGCCTGCGCCGCGTTCAGCTCCGCCCGGGTCGCACCCATGCGGCTCTCGAGGCCCGCCGCCACCCGCTGCTGCTCTATATTCATCAGGCGCTCGGCCGACCGCTTCTCCTCGTCCAGCGCCGTCAGCTGCCGCAGCACCGTGTCCAGCTCGATGTAGTCCATCGCCGTATCCAGCGACACCTGGTCCACCGCGTCTTCAAGATTCAGCTCTGCCGTGCGCAGCGCCGCCCGCGCTGCGCGAATATACTCGCGTTGCGAAAAACTCAGCACCAGCGACTGCGCCTGCACGTTGTACACCGACGGCTGCCCCACGGGAAAGCCATAGGAGTAGCCAATGCTCGAGCCGAAGATCACGCTCGGCAGGTAGGCATCCCGCGACTGCTGCAGCGCCGCTGTCGCCCGTGCCACATCTGCCTCGGCAAGCTGCACCGCCGGGCTGTTGCGCCGGCTCAGGTCTACCGTCGTATACAGCGAGAGCTGCGCGCGCGCCGCTGCCCCCTGCAGCAGCAGGCCGCCCAGCAGCGCCCACGTCATCCTCGCCGTGCGCCACTCTCGCCTTGTGCCGTCGACTCGTATCTGTCGCCCCTTGCGCATCGCGCTACGGCACAATGTCCACCGCCACCCCGTCCACCAGCGGCTGCATCGTCGTGCTTCCCAGCGCCACGATGTCTCCCGCTCCCAGGCCGGAAGTGATCTGGATCTGGGTCAGGTTCAGGCTGCCCACCCCTACCTTGCTGCGCCTCAGCTTGCCATGCACCACGCGGTACACGTAGGAGAGTCCACCCTCGGTATGCAGTGCCTCCCGCGGCACATACAGCGCATCGGCTACGTTGGCCGTCGTCGCCGTCACGTTCACGTTGGTGTTGGGCAGCAGCTCCCCGTTCGCGTCTTCAATGGTGCAGTACACTTCCCCCACATTGCGCGTCGTGTAGGTAATCACCGTCGCAGGCAGTCGCGAAATGTAACCATGCCACACGCGGTCCGGCTTCGCCACCCACGTGATCGTGACCCGTTCGTTGATCGAAAGCTTGCCGATATCCGGCTCGTCAAAGTACGCAATCACCTGCATCTTCGAAAGGTCAGCCAGCTGCAGCAGCCGGTCTCCCTGCTGCACATACTCGCTCAGCGAGGCAGAGAGCGAGTAGACGGTTCCATCAAAGGGAGCGCGCACGTGCGCATTGTCGAGCGTCTCCCGCGCTGCGGCGACCATCGCCTGCGCCTCGGCCACTGTCGACCGCGCATGTGTCACGTCGCCTGTGTCGTACCGCTCGGTGCGCCGTTCGCTCAACAGGTGCAGCGAAGCTTCGTCACTGCTCACCCGCGCCCGCGCCGCGGCTACCTCGCTCGGCGCCGCCGCCCCACTCGCCGCCAGCTTTTCTACCGTCGACAGGCTCTGCCGCGCCTGCTGCAACTCGGCCTGGGCCCGCGCTGTATCGCCGCTCAGTGTCAGGCGCTCTTCCTGCGTGCCGCCCTGCCCAATCGCAGCCGCGTTCCCTCGCGCTCCATCGAGCGACGCAAGCGCCGTCTGCAGCCGTGCCTGCGCCTCCGCGTCATCCATGCTCAGCAGCAGCTGGCCCTTGTGCACCCGGTCCCCTTCATGCACAGACAGGGTCTTCACCACGCCCGCAAACGGCGCGTGCGCCTCGTAGTTCATCACCGGCTGCATCTTGCCATTGGTTGAGAGCGTGCTCTTGAGGCTGCCCCGCGTGACCGTGAACGCCCGCACGGCCAAAGTGGTCCGGGTCAGGCTGCGGGCTGTGTAGAACACCCCGCCCACCACCAGCACACTTACCACCCAGACCCAGATACGGTTGTTGCGCTTGACTCGAGCGATGGCCATCGGAACCGCTCTTGAGTATATAGGACCTGGCCTTAACGCCCGTTCAGCACCTGCTCCGCATTACCACCGCATCGACCGTCCTCCCACCGTCATTTCGGAGCTGTCTTCAACGCCGGGTCTGCCGGGCCGCCAAAGTTCG
>DASWUY010000397.1:0-15179 GCA_036401435.1 Acidobacteriaceae bacterium
GGAGGAAAGGATGCGGCTCAAAGAAGGGCAGGAGGCAGGCGATGGTGAGCGCGGCTACCCCGATCTGCACGACAGCCAGCTGCCGGTAGGGGAGACGCGGGGCGGCATGGATGTGGCGCAAGTCGCGGCGGTAGACCAGGCCGAGGGCGAGCGTTGCGAGCGTCATGCGGAGCAGGTTGAAGAGCAGGGGGGAGACGCCGGCCAGCGCATCCTTGACCAGGACGAAGGTGACGCCCCAGACAAAGACAACGGCCAGCAGCAGCAGGTGTGCCAGGGTGGTGCGGCGCATGGTTCCTCAGGCTAGCAAAGGCCGGTGGGGAGATAGCCGGTTCGGGGACGAAGGCACACGAGCGCTGTGGCGGGATTCCTCTTCCAGGCCAGCGGCAGTGGCGATGGCTGGTGTTCTGCTTATTTCTTAGGCTATTTCTCACGAGCCCGGGATGCCTGCAAGCGCAATGACAACGGTACACTACAGACGGAAATCGACCGCCGGGCCCAGAACGGCGGCTGCCTGAAAGTGAACCCGGGTACCAAAGGACGGCCCACCGAGGACATCTGTATGGAACAAGCAGGGCAGGAGCAGGGATCGGGAGCAGAGATGAACCCGGTGGCTGAGGAGACCGTAGTCCGTCACCTGGTGGAGCGCATCAACAACGCGTGGTTCCATAGGCGCGGCGCGGAGATGAGAGAAGCGATCAGCGACAGCATTGCAGAAGACGTGGTGATGCGGGGCCCGGGCTTCGCGTTCATGGGCAAAGGTCGCGAGTTCATGTTGGACAGCTATCGCAAGTTCGCAGTGGAGGCCGAGATCCGGGACTTCTCGACCCGGCATTTCACGGGAGAGATCAGCGGAGACACGGCGGTGGTGCAGTATGGCTGGAAGATGGTCTACGACCTGAGTGAAGGGGAGTACACGGAGCAGGGCCACGACCTTTTTGTCTTTGCCAGACGGCAGGGGAAGTGGCTGCTGGTGTGGCGGGTTCTGCTGGACAGAACGGTGTGACGGGTCGACGCCGGGTAGGCTTGCTGCGTCAGGGAGCCGCGGGCGGGGCATGCTCGGGGGCGCGATAGACGACGCGGCCGGCGACTATGGTCTGAAGGACGCGGGTGGTGAGGATTGCGGCAGGCTGCGCCTCGAGCAGGTCGCGGTCAAGGACAACGAAGTCTGCGGCGAAGCCGGCTGCGAGACGGCCCTTCCAGCTCTCGGCAAACTCTGCGTAGGCGCTGGCCTGGGTGTAGGCGTAGAGCGCCTGCTCCATCGACAGGACCTGCTCGGGGTGAAAGCGCATGGTCGCCGCCTCGTCACTGCGCGTGACAGCGGCGTAGAGACCGCGCATGGGAGTGATGGGCTCGATCGGATAATCGGTGCCGAAGGGGAGTGGTACGCCGGCGTCCAGGAACGACTTCCAGGCATAGGCGTATTGCTCACGGGCGGGGCCGAGGCGTGCCGGGGCCCAGTGCATGTCAGTGAGCAGGTGGCTGGGCTGCATGGAGGCAATGACGGCCAGCTGCAGGTAACGGGCGAAGTCGGAGGCGGCGAGCACCTGGCTGTGCTCGATGCGGAAGCGCGGCTGGCCGGGGACGTGGGCCTGGGTGCGGGCGGCCTCGGCCACTTGAAAGGCGTTGAGCGCCATCTGGACGGCGCGGTCGCCGATGGCGTGAAAGCCAAGCTGGAAGCCGGCGGCGGCGCGCTCGGCCGCCATACTGTTGAGCGTGGCCTGCTGGTAGCGGGGCAGGCCGGAGTTGCCCGGGTCATCGGCGTAGGGGGCGAGCATGGCAGCGGTGCGAGAGCCCAGGGAGCCATCCAGGAAGCCTTTGAGCATGCCGGTATGCAACATGGGGTCGTCGGCGGGGTGGGCGGCGCGCCATTTTTTGAGGATGGGCAGGGGAGCGTCAAAGGGGAGCCACTCGGTGACGCGGACCGGCAGCCGGCCCTCCCGCTCAAGCGATTCGAGCACGAGGAAGTCCTCCCAGGTGGAGAAGTCCTGGACCGAGGTGATGCCGTGCGCGGCGGCATCCGCGAGGGCGAGCTCCAGTCCGCGGCGCCGGTCCTCGGCGGAGGGCGGGGGAATGTGCGTCTCGATCAGCGCGAGCGCAGGAGACTCGCGAACAATGCCGGTGGCCTGGCCGGTTGCATCGCGATCGATGTGACCGCCGGGCGGGTCCGGGGTGCGGGGGCCGATGCCGGCGGCGGCGAGCGCGGCGCTGTTGGCGATGGCGATGTGCCCGTCCACGCGCTGGAAGAGCGCGGGATGGTCCGCAGTCACGGCATCGAGGTCGGCGCGGGTGGGAAGAGTGCGGCCTGGCCAGAGCGTGTGGTCCCAGCCCCCGCCGGTAAGCCACGCCCCGGGGGCGGCAGCGGCGGCGGCCCTGGCGATGCGGGCCTGCATTTCGGCCAAGGTGCGGCAGCTCGTCTGGTCAACCGAGAGCTTGATGTGGCCGGCAGAAGCGAGGTGCACGTGGGCGTCGTTGAAGCCCGGCATGGCAAAGGCGCCGTGCAGATCGATGAGGGTGGTAGCGGGGCCCTGGTACCGGGCGGTGAGCTCATCATCGCCCCCTACCGCGAGCACCTTGCCCTGGGCGATGGCGATGGCGGAGGCGTAGACAGGGTGCGCGGCTGCGTGGCCGGTCCCGAGGCCGGCGCCGGTAAGGATGTGGCCATGCAGGTAGAGGGTGTCTGCGGTGGAGGGCAGGGACTGCGCGGTGGAGGGTAAGGCCGGGAGCAGAAGGATGCTCAGCGCGAGGAGCGTGGAGAGGCGGTGAGGAGGCAGGCGAAGGAAGCCGGCGGTGCCCAGGGCCGGGGGGATCAAGCGGGATCTTCGCTCTCGCCGGCGAGTGCGAGCAGCAGCAGGAGGACGCGGCGCAGGCCCAGGTCGCGACCGCGCGCGTCGTACCATTCGGCCCGGGTGTGGATGCCGCCACCCTCACCGCCGGCGCCCATACTGAGCGCCTCAACCCCGAGCGAGAGCGGCAGATTGGCGTCGGTCGAGGCAGTGCGGCAGTCGGTGCGCAGGTTGAGGTGGCGATCGACGCCGCGGAGCAGTGCGAGGATGCGCGCGTCGCTGCCAAGCGTGGCTGCGGGACGCCTGCCGATGGCGTCGATGGTGAAGCGCAGGGCGTGTCCGCGATGCGCCTGCGCCTCGACCGTGGAATTGGCGGCGAGCACCGCGTCTTCGACGGCACGGTACAAGTCCACCTCCAGCAGGAGGAGATGTTCCGGGTCGGTGGAACGCAGGTCGAAGCGGGCGCGAGCCTGTTCCGGGATGGAGTTGACCGACGCTCCTCCCTCGATGGTGCCCACGTTCCAGGCGCTGCGCTTGGCGGCGGTGCCATTGCCTGGATGCGCCGGGGTCGAGGCGAGTTCGAGCGCGGACAGGGACAGCGAGCGGGGCGCGCTCATGTGGGCGACGGCGGCACAGAGGGCGGTGACCGGGTTGGGGCGGCCTGCGTCTGTCCAGGAGTGGCCGCCCGAGCCATGCAGGACGACTTCAAAGCGTTTGCTGCCGAGGGCGCCGGTGACGGCTACCTCATGGCCGGCGCCGTCAAGCACCAGGTGACCGAGGATGCGACTGCTCCAGGCGGCATGCTCGTAGATGTGGCGGACGCCGCGCAGATCGCCTTCTCCTTCTTCGCCGACGTTGCCCGCAAAGACGATGTCGCAGTCGGGCTGGACGCTGCTGCGGGTCAGGGCAGCGGCCAGGGCCAGCAGGCCTGCGACGCCGGCGCCGTTGTCACAGGCGCCGGGTGCGGTGAGACGGGTACCTTCAAGCTGCGGATCAAGGGGCGTGGTGGCGGGGAAGACCGTGTCGATGTGAGCCGAGAGGAGGATGAGCTGCCCGGTGCCGGCGAGGGGCTCAGCGGGCAAGACTGCCGAGGGCGGCCGCCGGCAAGGCAGGACGGCGAGGACGTTGCCTGCCGGATCGATGTGCGGTGAGGCGAGTCCGAGGTCGCGAAAGCGCTCGAGGAGCCACTCGGCGCGGGCTCGCTCGGCGAAGGGGGGAGCGGGTATGGAGACCAGCTCGAACTGCCAGAGCATGATCTGGCGCTCGTGCAGATGCAGCCACTGGAAGGCCTCGTGGACGCGGCGCATGGAAGCAATCTGGCCGATCTGCGAGGAGGCAGTAGTGGGCATGATGAGGTGGTCTCAGGGTAGCACCTGGGGTGAAGCGGCTGGCTCGGCTGCGTACTCGACCGACGCCAGGAAGAGCCCCTGGGCAGGCGCGGTGGGACCGGCGGCGCTGCGATTGCGGGCGGCCAGGATCCGGGGGACGTCTGAAGGGGCGAGCTGCCCGCGGCCAATGGCGAGGAGGGTGCCGACCAGGTTGCGCACCATGTGGTGGAGAAAGCCGGAACCCTGCACCTGATAGCGAAGCAGGTCGGGGCCGGCCTGCTCCCAGAGAGACGTCTTAACACGACGTACGCATGAGGGAGATGCCTGTGGCGACTGCTGGTCCTTGAGGGCGGTGCGGCCAGCGAGATCGGGGTCGCTGGCGGCAAAGGAGCGGAAATCGTGCAGGCCGACGATCATCGATGCCGCGAGCTGCATGGCCTGGAGATCCAGCGGCCAGTTGCAGGCATACACGTAGGGAGCGGTCCAGGGCGGGCACAGTTCGCCGCGCCACAGGCGATACTCGTACCACTTGGAGAGGGCGCTGTGGCGAGCGTGGAAGTGATCGGGAGCAGTCTCGGCAGAGAGCACCCGCACGGAGGCGGGGAGCGCGCGATTGAGAGCGCGGAGCAGGCTGGCGGCGGGGATGGGAGCGCGGAGGCGGAAGGATGTTACCTGGGCGAGCGCGTGCACGCCTGCGTCGGTGCGGCCGCTGCCCTGGGGCAGGACCTGCTCGCCGGTAACCCGCTCAAGGGCATGAGCGAGTGAGCCCTGCACGGTCAGGCGCCCGGGCTGCACCTGCCAACCGGAAAACGCGCCCCCATCGTAGGCGAGCACGAGCTTCCAGTTGGACGTGGCGGTGTGCTCGCTGCTAGCGAGGCTGCTGACCTGGCTGGTCACTGGCTGCTGAGCTCGAGGCTCATCTGGTTCGAGCATTGGCTGCTATTGTTCGCACTCTGGTCATGCCTCCTGCAGGTTGGCGGGCGCAGCTTCTACGGTATACTCGCCGTGATTCGGCCGGACTGCGGACTGCGCGAACCACCTGCCGACTGACGCGCAGGCAGCCCTAAGACGGCTTGACGGAACCGGCGCGTGATCCCACTCGTATGTGTTCGAGACCAGGCAAATGGATGCGCCGGGAACGGTCGTGTCTGCACAGAAGGAGAGACCAGAGGATGCCAGCTTTGCCCCCCGCGCAGCAGAGTGAGAGCGATAGGAACGAACATGCGAGCGCGTGCGGCAAGCGTCGCGTGAAGCCTGGCAGCTTTTCTGTCGATGGCCAGAGCCTGCGGGCAGCCGTCGTTCTGGGCTGCCTGCTGCTGCCAACGGCGCAGAGTTTTGCCGAGCCGCTTGCGGCTGCGCAGGCAGGATCGCCCGCCCAGACGCAGACGGGCAACACGGGAGGCAAGACGCCACCGCCCCAGACCAGCCTCTCTGACACGACCGAGGGGCTGCCACCGGAGCCGGCGCCGAACTACACGCAGCCGCTGTTCATGCGGCCGACGAGCCGGGACTTCTCGAAGAATCGCGGCTACTTCCGCAACCCGCTGGCGCCCTACCTGGCCACGAGCACCGCGCCGCCACGCTTTTCGAATTCACCCCGGCTGCAGGAGATGGTGCGCAACGGCAAGATCTACCTGAGCCTGAGCAACGCGATCATGCTGGCCATTGAGAACAACTACGACGTGGAGATCCAGCGGTACAACCTTGAGATCGCCGACACGGACCTGCTGCGGGCGCATGCAGGCTCGCTGCCGCTGGGGGTCAACAGCGGACTGGTGACGGGTACGATCGGCGGGGCGACGGCGGCGCTCAGCTCGGGTGGCGGACCGGGCGGCACCACGGTGAGCTCCGGCGGTGCCAGCTCCGGTGCGGCGGGCCAGGCACTTACGACCAACCAGGGAGGCCCGCTGCCGGAGGCGCTTGATCCGGTCATTACGGGCAACGTGCAGTTGCAGCGGGAGCGAACCCAGGAGCTGAACCTGTCCTTCACCGGCGTTTCGCCGCTCGATGAGAATCTGAACCAGTACAACTTCGGCTACAGCGAGGGCTTCCTGACCGGCACCCTGCTGCAGGTGACCTTTAACAACAGCTATACGACGGCCAACAGCCCTTACTTCACCTTCAGCCCCTCGACGCAGGCTACGTTCAACGCGCAGCTGACCCAGCACCTGCTGCGCGGCTTTGGAACCGGCATCAACGGGCGCTTCATCGTGCAGGCGAAGAACAATCGGCGGGTCTCGGACTCGGCCTTTCGCCAGCAGGTGCTGTACACAGTCAACCAGATCGAGAATATCTACTGGGGCCTGGTGAGCGCGTACGAGGATGTGCAATCCAAGGAGCGGGCGCTGGCGCAGTCTACCCAACTCGAAGCGGATGACCGCAAGCAACTGGAGATCGGGACGATCGCGCCGCTCGACCTGGTAAACGTGCAGAGCACGGTGGCGACGGACAAGCAGTCGCTCGTGACCTCGCAGAGCACGCTCGAGTTTCAGCAGCTGGTGCTGAAGCAGGCCATCTCGCGCAACCTGGAAGACCCGGTGCTGACCAGCGCACCGATCATCCCGACTGACCGGGTTAGCTTGCTGCAGTCGCGCGAGGAGACGGCACCGCTCGAAGAGCTGGTGCGGCAGGCGGAGGCGAACCGTCCCGAAATTGAACAGGCGCAGATCGCGCTGAAGAACGACCAGATTACGCTCAAGGGCGAGAAGAACGGTCTGCTGCCTACGCTGGACGGATTCGCGTTCTACGGGGCGAGCGCAGTGGGCGGCTCGCCCAACCCGGCGTGCCTGGCCACGCCCGGCGCCAGCAACTTTGGCTGCGCCAACGCGCAGGGTGTGCCGGTGGCGTCCATCGGTTACGGCTCGGTGTTTGAGAACGTGTTCAACAACAGCTTTCCCAACAAGGGTGCGGGCGTGACTCTGAACATCCCGTTGAGGAACCGGACGGCGCAGTCCGAGCAGGCGCGCTCAGTGCTGGAGTACAGGCAGGCACAGATGCGGCTGCAGCAGCTGTACGTGCAGGTGCGGATGCAGGTGATCAACTCACAGTACGCGCTGGTGAACGACCGGGCGCAGGTAGACGCAGCGCAGGCCGCGCGCGAGTACGCCTTCCAGAGCCTGGATGCAGAACAGCGCAAGCTGCAGCTGGGCGCCTCAACGACGGCGGCAGTGCTGGCCCAGGAGCGATCGCTGGCAACGGCCGAGAATAATGCGATCACAGCACGGGCCACCTATGCCAAGGACCGTGCGGCGCTCAGCAATATACTGGCGAACACGCTTGACCGGTATGGGATCAGCCTGGGAGACGCGGTGACGGGCAAGATCACGCAGACGCCTGTGATCCCTGGCCTGGAGCCGGCGCCGGCTCAGGACACGGCCCCGGCCAGGCAGCCCAGTCTGGAGCAGACGCCGCCGGCGGCGAGTGCCAGCCCGGCCACGCCGCCACAGTGACGCTGAGGCTGGGCTAGCTTGCTAGGCAGGCCACATCGCAGTCACCTTGTCGACGCCATACTGCACCAGCCCAGTGACCATGCTGGAGACGCTGCCGAGCGTGGTTGCGCCGAGGGCGACGAGCGCCACGACGAGCGCGTACTCGAGGGCACTGTTGCCCGATTCCTCGTGGAGAAGCAGCGTCAGCTTGGTGGTTGCGTTCGTCTTGAGTGTCTGTAGGGCGGGCATGTTCATCTCTGCTCCGGGTGGGGAAGGATAGAGGAGATTGAGCCTGTTGGACTGTGGGCGAATCTCCCTCTAAGCTCTGATCGGCGGCGGGTCAAGGAACTTTACAACTTTTTTTACCCAACGTAAGTGAGCCTTCCCCTTTCCGGCCACCGTTGATGCCGGGACGGTTCCAAACTGGCACCTGGAGGCGAGGGAAAAGGCCGGTTTAGCGCTGGGCTACCCGGTCCAGCAGGGTGAAAAACTCCGGAAAGGAGATGGCCGCAGCCTCGGCGCCGTGGATCAGCGTGTCGCCGGTCGCGGCGAGGGCTGCTACGGCGAAAGCCATGGCGATCCGGTGGTCGCCGCCACTCTCCAGCTGCGAGCCATGCAAGGGCTGGCCTCCGGGGACATCGAGTCCATCCTCAAACTCTTCCACTACCGCACCCATCGCGCGGAGGTTCTGCGCCACCAGCGCGATGCGATCCGACTCCTTGACGCGAAGCTCGCGCGCATCCCGGATGCGGATGCCCTGGGCGGTGTAGGGCGCGATGGCGGCGAGCACGGGCAGCTCATCGATCAGCTGCGCGGCCAATCCGCCAGCGATGGTGGCGCCGCGCATGCCCTGCTCGGGCGCGTGCAGCTGCACGGTGCCGGCAAGTTCGCCATGCTTCTCATCGAGGTTGAGGATGCTGAGGCGGGCGCCGAGCCCAGTGAGCACGTCGAGCAGTGAAGCCCGGGTCGGGTTCATGCCGAGGTTGTCAAAGACCAGGCTGGAGCCGGGGAAGAGCATGGTGGCGCAGAGAAAGAATGCGGCCGAGGAGAGATCGCCGGGGACATCGGCCTCAATGGCGGCGAGCTTCTGCCCGCCCTCAATGGACACGGAGTCACGATCCCGATCGACCAGGGCGCCAAAGGCACGGAGGGCCAGTTCGCTGTGGTCGCGGGTGCGAACCGACTCCTGCACGCGGGTGCGGCCGGCGGCCTGCAGCCCGGCGAAGAGGACGGCCGTCTTGACCTGGGCGCTGGGGACGGGCGTGGTGTAGTCGATGGCATGGAGCGGCCGGCCAAGGATGACCATGGGGGCGTGCCCGTCGGTGAGGGCGATCTCTGCGCCCATGGCAGTGAGCGGCTTACGCACGCGCTCCATGGGCCGGCGCGAGAGCGAAGCATCGCCGACCAGGGTGTACTGGCCGGGCTGGGGAGCGAGGAGCCCGCCAAGCATGCGCATGGTGGAACCGGAGTTGCCGCAGTCGAGCGGCTGCGCTGGGGGCTGGAGCAGGCCGCCGGTGCCGGCAATCTCGACCGGGCCGGCCTCTGTGCGGGTCACTGTGGCTCCGAGGGCCTCTGCGCAGCCGAGGCTTGACCAGGGGTCAGCCCCAGTGGAGAAGTTGGTGAGCCGCGTGGTGCCTTCGGCCAGGGCGGCCAGCAATGCGTAACGGTGGCAGATACTTTTGTCGCCGGGAAGCTGGACGCTGCCACCGATGGCGCTCGCAGGGGTGATGAGCTGGGTGACTTCAGGCAATGGGGAGGCTCCTGGGTGGTGGTTGATGCGCGGGTGGGGTGGCTCTGGGGTGAGGTTTGCGGACCGGCGTGCGTTGCGGGGTGGCTTCCCCCTGCCGTTGCTAGCGCACCCGCAGAACGATGACCGTCTCGTCGTCGAAGCGTTCGCGTCCTTCCTTGAACACAGCCACGGCTTCAAAGATGGCGTCTGCCATCTCTGCCGCGCTTGCTTCGCGATGCGCGCGCACGATTTCGAGCAGGCGCTCGTCTCCAAAGAGTTCTCCGGCGGCATTCTGCGCGTCCACGATACCGTCGCTGAAGAAGACGAGTGAGTCGCCAGGTTGGGTGGCGAGGGAAAACTCCTCGTAACGGACAGCAGGAAACATGCCCAGCGGGAAGCCCTCGGCGCGCACGGTTTCGACCTCGCCGGCGCGGCAGAAGATGGGCTGCACGGCGCCGGCGTTCGCGATCTGGAGGGTCATGTTGGCGTCGTTCCAGACGGCGTAGAGCATGGCGACATACTGCGAGGCTACGTGACGCTCCTGAAGCGAATCGTTGAGCAGGCGCAGCATCTCTGAAGGCGAGAGGTGCTGGCCGCCTGCCGAGCGCATGATACCGCTGACCATGGCGGCATACAGGGCGGCGGGCGCGGCCTTGCCGCTTACGTCGCCGAGCGCGATGGCGCTGCGGCTGCCGTCATACTGCAGGAAGTCGTAGAGGTCGCCGCCAATGGTGCGGGCGGGGAGAAAGCGGGCGGCGAAGTCGGCATGCTCATGCTGCGGGCGCGCAGGGGGCAGCAGCCGCAGCTGCACCTCGCGGGCCATGGCCAGATCATTCTCGAGGCGCTGCTCCTGCTGGGTGACGCGCTGGTAGAGCCGCGCATTCTCGATCGAGATGGCGATCTGCGCGGCGAGCGTCGCGACGGCACGCTCCTGGTCTTCATTGAAGTAGTTGGTGCGGGGATGCTCAAGATCGAGCATGCCGATGACAGTGTTCTTGTAGATAAGGGGCACGATCATCTCGGAGCGGGTCTCGCGGTTCACCATGTAGTAGCGCTCGTCCTTGCGCACGTCGGCGGAGTGGATCAGCTTGCGTTCCTCGATCGCCGCGCCTACCAGGCCGCGATCGATGGGAAGACGTTCATGCACGTCGATGGGCTGTCCGTTGCGGGTCGCGAAGCGGCTCTCAAGCACGCCATCCTGCTCGTTGAGGATCCAGATGGTGAAGTACTGGAAGTCAAAGATGCGGCGCAGTAACTCTCCGATGCGCGCGAAGAGCGGTCCGAGGTCGAGGATGGAGGTGAGCTCGCGGCTGATCTCGTTGAGGACCTTGAGGGTCTGCGCCTGCCGGGCGACGCGGGTGTAGAGACGCGCGTTCTCAATGGCCTGGCCGATACGTGAGGCGGTGAGGGTGAGCAGATGCAGATGCTCAGGGCGGAAGTAATTGAGCTGCTCGCTCTCGATATCGATGACACCGATGACACGATTTTTGACGATGAGCGGGACGGCGAGCTCCGAGCAGACCTGCGGGTTTACCTCGATGTAGTCCTTGGAGCGGCTGACGTCGTTGATGAGCATGGCCTGGCGGGTTTCAGCCACCTTGCCGACCACGCCCTCGCCTATTTTGAAGCGCATGCGCTCGATCTCAGGCGGGTGGCCGATCTGGAAGCGCAAACGCAGGTCGTTGGTGCGGTCATTGACGAGCAGGATGGCGAAGATGCTGTAGTCGATCATGGCGCGGATGAGGTCGCCGGTGGTGCGCAGCAGGGTCTGCAGGTCGAGGGTTGTGTTGAGCGTTTCCGCCAGGCGGATGAGGAAGTCCGTCTGCGCGGGCTGTGAGTGCGCGAGCGCTGCGGGGTCGGCGGGCAGGGAACGTGCGGCCGCAGCGGGCGCGGAAGGGAGATTGGGCCTTGGTGGGATGGAAGGGGAATGAGCACCAGTTGAGAGCTGTGAGGCGCCATCCGATGGCTGCTGTTGCGCGTCACAAGGCGGAGCATTCTGCGCGAGTCCGGCGGCAGACTGGTCCTGTGTTTCCTGCTCGTGCGCCACGTCGCCCCTCATCCGGTCAACAGACATGATAGCGCGTGTGTTCGGGCCCTCACCTGCTCGCGAGCGGCGCGGCGCGGAGCTCCTCTTCCAGTTCGCCGAGGATGGTGACGGACGCGCTGGCGCCGATGCGGTTGGCGCCGGCGTGCACCATGGCGCGCGCATCGGCCAGGGTGCGGATGCCGCCTGACGCCTTGACGCCCACATGGGCGCCGGCGATCTCGCGCAGAAGGGATACGTCGGCCGGAGTGGCTCCGTGCGTTGAGAAGCCGGTGCTGGTCTTGAGGAAGTGCGCGCCCGCCTCAACGGCGAGTGTGCCGGCACGGCGTTTTTCTTCCTCGGTGAGCAGGCAGGTCTCGAGGATGACCTTGACGAGTGCCCCGGTTGCGGCCGCGGCGCGGACGACGGCCTCGATGTCGGCTTGTACCTCGCGGTCCATACCGGAGCGCAGCCAGCCAAGGTTGAGGACCATGTCGAGGTCATGGGCGCCAAGGGCGGCAACGGTCGCGGCTTCGCGGGCCCTGGTCTCGGTGAGGGACGCGCCGAGGGGAAAGCCTATGACGGTGCCGACAGGCACTCCGGTTCCGGCGAGGACCGAGACTAACTCAGGCACCCAGGCGGGGTTGACCATGGCGCAGGCGAAGCGGTGCGTCGCGGCTTCCTCGGCGAGCCGGATGACCTGCTCGCGGGTGGCGTCGGCACGCAGCAGGGTGTGGTCGAGCAGGGCGGCGAGGCCAGCGAGCGAGGCAAAGGCCGCGCTGTTAGCAGGGTCTGTGCGGTCAATGGCCATGGGCGGCAGCCTCGTCTTCAAAGACGCAGATATCGGGAAGATTGCGATAGCGCTCGGCGTAGTCCATGCCGTAGCCGACGACGAACTGGTTGGGGATGCGGAAGCCGACATAGTCGGCCTCAATGGGCTCCATGCGGCGGCTGGGCTTGTCGAGCAAGGCGGCGAGACGCAGGGCACGAGGGTGATGCTGCTTGAGCACCTTGTTGAGAAAGCCGAGCGTGAGGCCGGTGTCGAGGATGTCCTCGACCAGGATGACGTTGCGATCCTCGATGGAGTGATCGAGGTCCTTGATGAGCTTGACCTGCCCGCTTGAGGTGGTGCCCTTGCCGTAGCTGGAGACGGCGACAAAGTCAAAGGTGCAGTCAAGCGAGATGTGGCGCGAGAGGTCAGCGAGGAAGATGGCCGCGCCCTTCAGCACGCCCACCAGCAGGATGGACTGGCCGGCGAAGTCGTGATCGATCTCGCGTCCAAGTTCGGCTACCCGGGCATCAATGGCGGTGTGGCTGTAGAGGGTGGTCAGGGCGGGTGTCGTCATGGCGCTGAGGACCAGCATAGCGCACCGGGCGGCTGCGGGCGTGCATGATGAGCAGGCAGCGAAGGGGAGCGTGTGCGCGCCCGGCGCAGGCCGTTGCGGGCGAGACCGCACGGTATACTCGAGTCAAGGCATGTACCCCTACATTCACATAGGCCGCTTCGCCATCGGCACGTTTGGCATTCTGCTCTGGCTGGCAGCGGTGAGTGCCTGCTGGGTGCTGCATCGCAACCTGGTTCGCTATCGCATCAGCGATGCTCATTCCGGACCGGACGCGATCGGGATCGTGGCCTTTGTCACGATCGCGGGCGTCATCGGCGCGAAGCTGTGGCATGTGCTGGAGCAGCCGGCGGAGTTGATGGCAACGCCGGCCGCGGTGCTGTTTGATCGTGCCGGCTTTGCCTGGTTCGGAGGCCTGCTGGGGGGCATTCTGGCGCTGGCCTGGCAGGCACGCGCGGCGCGCCTGCACCCGCTTACCCTGCTTGACCTGTGCACGCCGGCCGCGGCGATTGGCTACGGTGTGGGGCGGATCGGATGCCTGACCTCAGGGGATGGTGATTACGGCATTCATACGACACTGCCCTGGGGTATGAGCTTTCCGCACGGCCTGGTGCCGACGACCGACCACGTGCATCCGACGCCGGTTTACGAGTTCCTGGTGGCGCTGGTTATAGGGGCGCTGCTGTGGCGGCAGAGCGCGCCGTCGGGAGGGCGGCTGGAGCGGCGCGGCCTGTTGACGGGTGAGTACCTGGTGCTAAGCGGCGTGGCACGCTTCCTGGTGGAGTTTATCCGCACCAACCCCCGTCTCTACTTCGGCTTGACGAATGCGCAGGTGGCCAGCCTGGCAACAGTGCTTGCAGGCGGGCTGCTGGTGCTGCGGGCACGGCGGGCGCCTGCGGTGGCACTGGAGATCGCCCCCGCAGCTGTTGCTGCCGCGCACGAAGTGGGATGAATCTCGGTCTCGGCGCGCGCGGCCCTGCGGCTGTTGCCGGCTGCGCGGGTGCCGTGGTAGGCTCTTGCCAAGCGCAGAGGGCGCATCCGGTCCGCGGATAGGACAGAAGTCCACCTTGTTGTCACAACTCAGGCTACGAACTTACTTTCTGCCCTCGCTATGCGGACCTGGGCTCAAGAGAGGAAGTTCGCATGCCCGTACGACGCCTGCCATCGAGGGCCAGCCTCGACCACCTGAAGCATCAAGCCAAGGACCTGCTCCGCCTGAGGGCGAGCGAGGACGCCGGGGCCGCGCAGAGGATTCGCGAGTTCCATCCTGGCTTTGAGCGCGCGACCGATCGGGAGATCTTTGCAGCCGGGTTCAAGCTGCATGATGCCTTGCTGACCATTGCGCGCGAACACGGCTTTCTGAGCTGGGCAAGGCTCAAGGCGCACCTTGAGAAGCCGGCGATGTCAAACAGGCTGGATGTCCCGCACCATGAGCGCATCGAGGACCCGACCTTTCGCCGGGCGGTGGAGTTGATCGACGCGGGCGATGCAGCGACGCTGGGCAGGCTGCTGCAAGAGCATCCCGGACTGACCCGTCAGCGATTGGTCTTCGAGGGTGGAAATTACTTCCGCAATCCTAGCCTGCTGGCTTTTATCGCCGAAAACCCGGTGCGGCACGGCAAGCTGCCGGAAAACATCGTCGAGGTGGCGCGAACACTGCTCGATGCAGGCGCAGACCAGTTGTGCCGGGATGAGGCCTTGGGGCTGGTTGCCACGGGATCGGTGCCAAGAGCGTGCGGCGTGCAGGTGCCGCTGATCGATCTGCTCTGCGAGTATGGGGCGAGTCCCGGAAGCGCGCTGATAGAGGCGGTGCTTCACGGCGAACTCGCGGCAGCGGATGCGCTGATTGCACGCGGCGCGCCGGTGACGCTGCCGGTCGCTGCGGCCTTCGGCCGGTTGGCGGAGGTAGAGAGGCAGCTTGCGTCGGCGGATGGAGCCGAGCGCCACCTGGCACTTGCGTTGGCTTCGCAGTATGGACGAGTGGAAGTGGCCGGGCTGCTGCTTGATGCCGGGGAAGACCCGAGCCGCTATAACCCGGTGGGAGGCCACTGCCACAGCACGCCCCTGCACCAGGCAGCGTATGAGGGCAACGAACCGCTGGTGAAGCTGCTGGTGGAGCGGGGCGCGAACGTCGACCGGAGAGACACCCTGTGGGACGGCACGCCGGCTGACTGGGCCCAACACGGTGGCAAGACAGATCTGGAGCAGTACCTGCGCGCGCTCGAGGGCAAGCAGGGGCGTCCTGAAGGGACTACGCCGGGGTAGTCTCGCCTTTGCGCGTAGCCCTGATTCTGCGCCAGACAATGCGGAGCGTGGCCACTACGGGCACCGAGATCAGGGCGCCGACCACTCCGGCGATCTCTCCACCGGCGAGCACGGCGAAGATCTGCATGAGCGGATTGATCTCGAGCGACTTGCCCATGATGCGCGGGGCGCTGACGTAGTCCTGCAAGAGGCGCCATATGGCCACGAAGGCGACGACTGCGAGCACATGGGGGTAGCCGGCCAGGATCGCGAGGGTGAGGACGGTGACGGCTGCTACGGC
>DASWUY010000398.1:0-7228 GCA_036401435.1 Acidobacteriaceae bacterium
CCTGGCCCAGCAGACCGGCTCGCTGCACGACTTCCTGCTCGCGAATGGGGGCATCACCACCGTGAACCAGTACCAGGTGCAGCCCATCGGGGCCGCGCTGACCCGGTCCTACGATGGAGGTGTAGAGCAGAGCCTGTGGGATGAGCGAGTGTTGGTGAAGGCAACCTACTTCCACAACCAGTTCGGCGACCAGATCGAGGGCGTTGCACCCGGCGCCGTGCCTCAGCTGCTGCCTCAGCTCACTCCGGCGCAGCAGGCCTCGCTTGAGGCCTACCTGCAATTGGTCGACCAGTACGGCTACAGCATCGACCTGAACTCGCTCTCCTTCAGGGCGCAGGGCGTTGAAACCGAGATCGACTACGGCATGGGCAAGAACCTGTTTGTTCGCGGTGGCTATACCTACCTCGACGCGAAGGTGCAGCACTCCTTCACCTCGGACGCGCTGGGTCCGTCCTACAACAGTGCGTCAAGCTTCCCGAACATCCCCATCGGCAATCTTTCACCGCTCGTCGGTGCGCGGCCCTTTCGCCGGCCGCCGCACACCGGCTTCCTCTCCGCCACCTACACGCATCGCCGCTGGAGCGCTGTCGCGAGCGGCGCATTTGCCGGCCGCAGCGACGACTCAACCTACCTGGGCGGGTACGACGTGAACTTCGGCAACTCGCTGCTGCTGCCGAACCGCAACCTGGACTCCGCCTATGCCGACCTCGACGTCGGCGCCACCTACAACATCAAGCCATGGGCCGGTATCTACACGCAGCTCAACAACGTCCTCAGCCAGCAGCACATCAGCCCCATCGGGTATCTGTCGCAGCCGTTCACGGTGCGGACCGGCGTCACCCTGACGCTTGGCAAGAGTGTCCGATAGCCGCACCGGTGATGTGGCAGGCAAAGAGAAGCCCCGGGCGCGCAGCCCGGGCTCTTTCTCTTCACCGCGAGAACTAATAGCCGCGATGACGCAGGAATTCGCTCTTCAGATTGAGCACCGCGTCAAGCGCCAGATTAAGCGCGATCGTCCGCACCAGCATGCTGTTTGTAGCCAGCGCGGGCGTACCCAGCGCGGGGTAGTACACCTCTTTCGCCAGCAGTGCACCGCCCACGGTGCCGACCAGCACGGGAAGATTGATGGTTGAGCCGCCAGAGTCAGTGCGGGTGGTAAGCAGCCCCTCGAACGCATGCAAGAGCCGCGTGTCGGCATAGTAGCCTGCACCGAGCGGGATGTACCGCGGCTCCATGTTGAAGGCCACGGGCACGATCAGGTTCTGAAGAACCATCTGCGTCTCCGAGGCTGCCAGTCCGCCGATAAAACGGCGCTGATGGTAGCGCGCCGTGTTTTCAAGATTGCGCCGCCAGGTCTCAATGGCGATGCCGTAGTCGACGTAGGCCTGGTCGTAGGCAAGCGCCTGCTCTTGCGTGGTGATCGTCGCGGGCGGCGGCTCGACCGGCTGCGTGCCCACGGAGAAGAGGCTGGCGGTGAGCCCGGCCTGGATGAAGTTGCGCGCAGCGTAGGTGCTCCTGGCCCAGTAAACACCCTTTGCGCCCAGGGAGAGCGGGTAGTACGAGTCCTCGACGGAGCGGCCATGCAGGTTGTAGACCTCCACGTCCGGCTCAATGGCAGCGCGTGCGATCTCGCGCGCCATGTTGGTGGCCAGGTCGCCGGCCAGGCTGTAGGCGACGTAGCGCGTGAAGAAGTGTTGCGAGTTCAGCTCCCGCGCGTCGAAGAGCGGGGCGTACACGCTCTTGCCGATGTAGGCAGCGGCAACCGTGCCTCCGAGCTTTGCGTAGTTCGGCACCAGCCGGTCATGGTCGTTGTGGGTCAGCACGATGGACGTGGCTGCGTTCGCCATGCGCTGGCCAAAGCTCGCGTCAATGGCCGCGGGCCGGTAGCGAGCCTCCTGATGCAGCATGAGCGGCAGCGCCAGATTGCTCAGCATCTGCCGCGTCTCGACCGTCGCCAGCCCTACCTCCAGCCGGTGCTGGCGATAGCGGAGAATCTCTTCGCTGGTGCGCCGCCAGGCGTCCATCTGGTGGCCGTAGTCGTCCATCGCCTCCTGGTAGGTGTTCGCAGAGGCGATCGTCACCACCTCCGGCGCCTGCGGCTGCGACGGAGCCGCAGGCAGGTGGAAGTAGCCTGCGAGCAGCAGGGGTTCGACGATGTTGCGCGGCGACCAGGTGCTCGCAACATAGTAGTGCAGCTTGTCGCCTACCCTTGACCGGTCCACAGCCCACTCGGGACGGAAGGAGCGGGGCAGACGCAGTTCGTCCTGCGACACAGCCGGCACGGGGGACGTCAAGGACGGCGCATTGGGCACGGTTGCGCTGCTCGGGGCGACTGCAGGTGGTTCCATTGAGAGCGTGGACGGTGGCGGCTGGCCGTGTGCCTGCGCCGCGTGCCCGTAAGCGGACAACAGCAGCAGCAAGCAGAGAGATCGCGCCCGATGCAGGGTGCTCAGACTTCCTACTCCTAGCCGATGCATTTGCGAAACTCCACTTTTGAGCGTAGGCCTTCAGTATGCCTGCGGAGAAGCATCTGCCTGGTTACGGACGTGTCACAGCGAAAAGACTCTTTTCGCTGCGTGATGCAGAAAGGGCTCCGCTGTTGCGGAGCCCTTCTGCTGCTCAAACGTCCAGCCTCTTCGTGCGTCTTAGTACATGCCGTCCATGCCGCCGCCACCACCGTGACCGTGGCCGCCGCCTGCAGGCGCGCCCTTCGGCTCCGGAATGTCGGCAACCATGGCTTCCGTCGTCAGCATCATGCCGGCGATCGAAGCAGCATTCTGCAGCGCGGTCCGCGTTACCTTGGTCGGATCAATGACGCCGGCAGCCACCAGGTCCTCGAAGACGCCAGTACCGGCGTTGTAGCCGTAGTGCGCTTCGGTGGACTCGTGGATCTTGCCCACCACCACTGCACCTTCTTCGCCAGCGTTGCCAACGATCTGGCGCAGCGGCTCCTCGATGGCGCGACGGATGATCTGGGCACCGATCTTCTCGTCGCCCTCCAGGGTCTTGATCAGCGCTTCCACGTCAGGGGTGCAGCGAACCAGGGCCACACCACCGCCCGGGACAATGCCTTCCTCCACAGCCGCGCGCGTAGCATGCATTGCATCCTCCACGCGGGCCTTCTTCTCCTTCATCTCGGTCTCAGTAGCCGCACCGACCTTGATGACAGCCACGCCGCCAACCAGCTTGGCAAGGCGCTCCTGGAGCTTCTCGCGGTCGTAGTCAGAGGTGGTCTTGTCGATCTGGTTACGGATCTCCTTGACACGACCTTCAATGGCAGAGGTCTCGCCACGGCCTTCGACGATGGTGGTGTTGTCCTTGTCGATGGTGATGCGCTTGGCGCGGCCCAGGTCTTCTACCTTGACGTTCTCGAGCTTGATGCCGAGATCCTCGGTGATGGCCTTGCCGCCGGTCAGCTTGGCGATGTCTTCCAGCATCGCCTTACGACGATCGCCGAAGCCGGGAGCCTTGACGGCTGCAACATTCAGCGTGCCACGCAGCTTGTTGACGACCAGCGTCGCCAAGGCCTCGCCGTCTACATCCTCAGCGATGATGACGAGCGGCTTGCCGTTGCGGGCCACCTGCTCCAGCAGCGGCAGCAGGTCCTTCATCGAAGAGATCTTCTTCTCGTGGATCAGGATGTAGGGCTCTTCGAGCGCGACTTCCATGCGGTCCGGGTCGGTGACGAAGTAGGGGGAGAGGTAGCCGCGATCAAACTGCATGCCCTCGACCACTTCCAGCTGGGTCTCGAGAGTCTTCGACTCTTCGACCGTGATCACGCCGTCCTTGCCGACCTTCTTCATCGCTTCCGCGATGATGATGCCGATGGTGGAATCGCTGTTCGCCGAGATGGTGCCGACCTGCGCGATCATCTCGCCGGTGACGGGCTTGGAGAACTTGCTGAGCGAGCCGCCGGTGACCACACCGTGCTCGTCGCGCTTGCCCACAATGGCTTCCACAGCCTTGTCGATGCCGCGCTTCAGCGCCATGGGGTTCGCGCCGGCAGCAACGGTCTTGACCCCCTCACGATAGATCGCCTGGGCGAGAACAGTTGCGGTCGTAGTGCCGTCGCCGGCTACGTCCGAGGTCTTCGAGGCAACTTCACGCACCATCTGTGCGCCCATGTTCTCGAGCGAATCCTTCAGCTCGATCTCCTTGGCGACCGTGACGCCGTCCTTGGTGATGGTCGGGGAGCCGAACTTCTTTTCAATGACTACGTTGCGGCCCTTGGGGCCGAGGGTCACCTTGACTGCATCAGCCAGGGTGTTGACGCCGCGCAGGATAGCCTGGCGGGAATCTTCTCCGTGTAGAATCTGCTTTGCCATAAGTCGATTTCTCCTTCAAACCTCCGGTCGCTTGCGCGTCCGGCTTGCCACTGTGTCTGTTACAGAAGTGTCTTGCGGGGCGCCCATGGGCACCGGGACGCGTGACTACTTGCTCTTCAGAATGCCGAGGACTTCTTCCTCACGCATGATGAGGAACTCTTCCCCATCGATCTTGATTTCGGTGCCCGAGTACTTGCCGAACAGGACGCGATCGCCTGCCTTGACATCGAGCGGGAAGGTCTTGCCTTCGTCGTTTGACTTGCCCTTGCCGACAGAAATCACTTCGCCTTCCTGGGGCTTTTCCTTGGCGGAGTCGGGGATGATGATGCCGCCTCGAACCGTCTCGCCCTCTTCGACACGGCGAAGCAGGATGCGATCGTGCAGCGGGGTAAAGGTGGTCGCGACAGAAGTAGATGCCATTGTGCGGTGCTCCTCAAACATGCCAGGCCTTCAGACTGGCCCGCATGCGTCTCTAGGGGTGATTGACTCAGGTATACGGCGACCTAGCGAAAGCCAGTCAGCTTTGCTAGCAGTAAACGCCCTCGATTGCTAACGTAGTGCATGAAGACGAGGCATGTCAAGCCTCTCTTCTCATGATGTGAGTCAACGCCGCTCAGATAAACGGAGTGTCCACCAGGATGGAGGCCCTTTTTGCGTCCAGCGCCTCCGGCTCCTGCTCGATGGGCAGCGCGAGGCGAAAGACGGTCCCGCTTGGCACCTCTTGGCGGGTTCGCACAGACAGCCGGCCCCGGTGCCGGTTCACGATCTCGCAGCTGACCCAGAGGCCCAGGCCGGTACCGGTGATGCCCTTGGTGGAGAAGAATGGCTCGTAGATGCGGCGGCGAGTCTCCGGAGCCATGCCAATGCCCGTGTCGGCCACCAGGACGGCAACGCTGGGCAAGTGGCTTCGGACATCGTGGGTAGGGTGCAGGCGAAGGACCAGTCGGCCGCCTTGCTCCCTGCCGGGAAGGGCGGCCATCGCCTCAAGAGCATTGCCAACCAGGTTGGCCAGCACCTGCCGTATCTCGCCTGCGTAGGCCAGCACCAGGGGGACCGGCCGAAAGTCACGCACGATCTGAACGCCGTGATCGCGAAGCCGGGGCTCGTAGAGGGTCAGCACCGTTTCAATCAGCTCGGCCAGGTCGGTGTGGGCCGGCCGTGTGCTCTGCCGGTAGAAGCGCAGGGTCTGGGTGGTGATGTGGGTCACCCGTTGCAGCTCCTGCTGGGCCAGGCGAAGGTAGTTGCGCGCATCCTGGGGCAGCTCTGCCTGCTCCAGCAGGTACATGCAGTTGGTAATCGCCTCCAGGGGATTGTTGATCTCGTGCGCGATGGATGCGGCCAGGCGTCCGGCGGCGGCCAGCTTCTCGGTCCGGCGCAGCACCTCTTCACTGCGTTTTTGCTCGCGCAGGTCGACCAGGAAGGCGGCCAGCTGCCGCGACCCCGGCTCTGCCTCGGGATTGAGGATGGCCGCGCCGAGCAGCACTGGCAACGCGAATCCTTCGTGATCCAGGCAGGTAACCTCGAGCGCCTCCCCAGGCCTGGCCAGGCTGATCTCGAGCAGCGCCTCGAGCGGCGGAAGCCGAGGCGGTCCCGAGCCATTCGGCCCGGGCAAGACTCGCTCGAGCGTGAGCGATCCGCTTTCCACCTCCTGCTGGCTGAAGCCGAGCAGCCGCTCCACGCCGGCATTGGCATATACCACCCGGCCTGCCATGTCCGCGATAAAGAGGGCCAGGGGCGTGGCTTCGACGAGGCGGTGAAAACGTGCCTCACTCTGCTGCAGCGCCCGCTCGGCGGCGCGCTTGCTGCGCCGGCTCGCGGCCTCGGCAATCTCCCGCTCAATGGCTGGCGCCAGCCGGGCCAGGTTCTGCTTGGAGACATAGTCATGCGCCCCGGAGCGCATGGCCGCCACGGCTGCCTCTTCGCTCACGGCGCCCGACATCATGATGAAAGGAATATCGTGCGGGGTACGCTTCAGCAACTGCAGGGCTTCGGGCGCACTGAAGTGGGGCAGGTTGTAGTCGGCCAGCACGATGTCCCATCGTTGCGACTCGCCGGCCGTCGTTTCCGCCAGCTCCGGATCCAGCTCCCGCTGCATGGACTCGGCCGTCTCGATCCGAGTGATGGAAGGCGAGAAGCCGACACGGCGGAGGTGCCGCTCCAGCAGCATGGCATCGTCCAGGCTGTCCTCGATCAGCAGCACCCGCAGCGTACGGAAGGCCGCGGGCGGCGGAACTAGAGGCTGGGCGGACATTCGTTCAGGACCAGCCAGTACATGCCCAGCTGGCTGGTGGCGGCGGCAAAGTCGGTGAAGTTGACCGGCTTGCGGATGTAGCTGTTCACTCCCAGCTTGTAACTGCGCACGATGTCGGTCTCTTCGTCGGAGGAGGTAAGCACGACCACCGGCAGCATGCGTGTTCGCTCACTTTCACGGATGCGCCGCAGCACCTCCAGGCCATCGACCTTGGGCAGCTTCAGGTCCAGCAGTACCACCTGGGGCAGGACCGGCAGCGCCTCCGTAGTCTCGCCAAAGAGCAGACCGAGTGCCTCTTCGCCATCGCGAGCGACCCGGACCTCGTTGGGAACCTTTGATTTGCCGAGCGCCCGAATGGTGAGCAGTTCGTGGTCGGGATCGTCTTCTACCAGCAGGATAAGTCGCGTAGTCATCATGGAAGTCCATCCAGAGTAAACCAGAACGTGGCGCCCTTGCCTACCTCTCCCTCGGCCTGCATGCTGCCGTGGTGCCTCCGGATGACCCGGGCCACGGTGGCCAGGCCGATGCCTGAACCCTTGAAGTCCTTCTCCCCATGCAGGCGCTGGAAGGCTACAAAGAGCTTGCTGGCATACTGCTGGTCAAACCCGGCGCCGTTGTCGCGAATGTAGTAGGCCCCGCGCTCCCCCGAGTA
>DASWUY010000399.1:0-17287 GCA_036401435.1 Acidobacteriaceae bacterium
AGCCGGTCATGTTCGTAGAGAAAGAAATTTTCCTTTTCGAGACCGGTCACCAGGCGATCGAGGGGATCGGTCACGGTGAGCGGAATCAGCACCAGGTTCACGTTCACGCGGATGCGCTCATCGCGCCGGGCGTTCAGGGCGTCTTTGCCCTCAACCGCCGGCGGCTCGGTGGTCTTGGGTGCGGGCGGCGCCGGCGGCGGCACATGTACGCGGTTCAACGGGTCGGCGTCCTGGGCATGGAGAGAGGCAGCAGCACAGAGGGCCATGACGATCAGCATCAGCAGCCACAGCGTGCGGCATCCTCCTCGGCCCGACGCACGGGTGCGCCTGCCGCTTGCCGCGCCCTGCGCCACCTGGTCCAGCTGGTCCAGCAGCCCCATCGTCACTTCAGCCTCTCTCCCTGAGCCGTACCTAAGCCGTACCTGAACTCGCCTGCTCCCCGCCTGCGTTCCCCGCCAAAGACTGCGCCGCGTCGAGCCTCGGTGCCCTCTCCGGCATACGCGGGCTGCTTCCTACTAGATTCAGACGCAATCCGCGCCTGCAACGATAGGCCCCTTAGCCCACCCTGAAGCAATCATGTTGAGGCTCCTGCCGCCAGACTGCAAGTATCGAGGGTAAGGCGCCCGCCCGGGGCGCCGCAGCCGAGAGTCCCGCCTGCGGCTTCGGCTACAATCGACCCACTAGGTCAAATTCACGTCAGTGCACGCCCGAGCGGCGCCTGTCGTTCGGAGTCGCTCTTTCCGCATGGCCCGTATCTACCCCTTTCGCGCCCTTCGCTACAACCCTTCTCTGGTGCGCGTGGAGGACTGCGTCACGCAGCCCTATGACAAGATCAGTCCCTCCATGCAGCAGGCCTACTATGCCCGCAGCCCGTACAACCTGGTCCGCATCATCCTTGGCCTGCCTGAGCTCTTTGATGAGGCCGGGACGGCCGACGTGTACACCCGCGCCGCACGTGACTTTGCCCAGTGGCGGGCCAGCGGCATCCTGGCGGCTGAGAACGAGCCGTGCATCTTCGCCTACTCCCAGCGCTTTACCGTGCCCGGCACCCGGGAGACGGTCGAGCGTCAAGGCCTCATCGCGCTCGGGGAACTGTACGACTACAGCGCCGGCGTTGTCTTCCGCCACGAGCAGACTCTCTCCAAGCCCCGGGAAGACCGGCTCAACCTGCTGCGAGCCACCCGCGCCCACTTCGGGCAGATCTTCATGCTCTACTCTGACCCGGCGCAGACCGTCGAGAAGCTGATCTACACCAAGAACGACGTCCCCGAGATCGAGCTGGTGGACGAGTACGATGTGCTGCACCGGGTGTGGAAGGTGAGCGACCCGGCCACCATCAACATGGTGCTGGGCGTGCTCGAAAACAAGAAGCTCATCATCGCCGACGGGCACCATCGCTACGAGACCGCGCTCAAGTACAGCAAGGAGTGCGCGCCCCGGCACCCTGGCGGCTACAGCGAGCGAAGCGCCAGCAGCCTGCCCCAGCCCGCCTACCCTGAGGCCGCTGTCATGATGACGCTGGTCAACATGGATGGGCAGGGTCTCACCATCCTGCCGACCCACCGCCTGGTGCACTCGCTCCCGCAGTTCAACCCCGCCGCCTTTCTGGCTGCTGCGAGCCCCTACTTCACCACCCGTGCCCTCACGGGCGAGGCCCCGGATCTGCTCTCGGCGCTCGACGCTGCCGGGCCGCGCAGCCTGGTGGCAGTCACCCGTGTCGGCGCCCACCTGCTTACGCCGCGGCCTGACGAGGTGGACCGGGCGCTTGCCGAGGTCTCCTCACGCAAGCGGCAGCTGGACGTGGTGGTACTGCACCAGCTGGTGCTCGAGCAGCTGCTCGGCATCAGCAGCCAAGCCATCCGCGAGCAGACCAACCTGCGCTACCTGCGCGACGCCGTCGACGCCGTCTCCCAGGTGCGCCAGGGGCTGGCCGACGTGGCCTTCCTCATGCATCCTGTCACGCTGGACCAGTTGCGCGAGGTCACCTTCGCCGGCGAGGTCATGCCGCAGAAATCGACGGACTTCTTCCCGAAGCTGCTCAGCGGCCTCACGATCTATGCGCTCGACTGAGAGCCTTCAGGCCGGGCCGGGCCGCTTCCCGCCCGCAGCCCGACTTTGCGCGGGGCTGTTCCTCGTCCTTCCAGCCGTTTTCACCGCACTCCTGCTGGCGATAGGCCCGGCAATGGCGGCCCAGCAGCCTCTCCCCGCGCATGCGGATGCGGCGCCCGGCTACGTGGTGCTCCTTGACGCTGCCCACGGTGGCCCCGAGCCCGGCGCCCGGCTCACCCCGCAGCTGCTGGAGAAGGACCTCACCCTCGCCCTCTCCATCCGCCTGCGCTCCCGGCTCGCTGCGCGCGGCATCGCAGTCGTCACCACGCGGGAACAGGACAATGATCCCGATGCCGATGCCCGCGCGGCTGCCGCCAACCGCTCCCATGCCGCCGCCTGCCTGCTGCTGCACGCCACCACCAGCGGCACCGGCGTGCACCTCTACACCTCCTCGCTCGCTCCTGCTTCCGCACCCCGGGCCGGGTCGCCGCGACCCTGGGCCACAGCGCAGGCCGGCTACCTTACCCAAAGCCTCAAGCTCGCCTCTGACGTCAGCGAGGCCCTGGCGCATGCCGGCATCCCCGTTACCCTGGGCAGTGTCTCCCTGCAACCGGCAGACAGCATGGCCTGCCCCGCCGTGCTGGTCGAAGCAGCGCCCATGCTCCCGCGGCGTGGCGAGGCAGCGGCTGCCCTTTCTGACCCTGCTTACCAGGGCCGCCTGGTCGATGCCCTGGCCGGCGCGCTCGAACAGTGGCGTGCCGACTGGAAGGCCCAGCCGTGACCGGCTCCCGCCAGCAACCCAGCCCGCCCCGCGCGAGCTCCCGCAGCATGGCGCCGATCCCTGGCGCGCGCGCATCTCGGCCGTCCATCCCTCGCTCGCAGCTCTGGCTCTTCTGGATCATGCTGCTGCTGGTCGTCTCCATGTCTACCGTCCTGATCCGGATGCGGGGACGCGTCAGCGATCGTTTCGCAGCAGCCGCCCGGCCGCTACCGCTCTCCGCCGGGCAGAACTCCGAACAGCCACTCCGCCTCTACCTAGCCAATGACATGGATGGGTCTCTGGCCGAGAAGCCGATCCGCTTCCCCCTGCCCGCGGACCCCAACGCCCGCGCCCGCGTGGTGCTTGAAAAGCTCCTCGAAGAGTACGCCGCCCCCGGCTCCCGGCACCCGCTCAACCCCTCCACCGGCGTCGAGGAGGTTTACCTGCTGCGCGTTCCCGGCCTTCCCTCCGGCCAGCTTGCCGTCGTCAACCTGACCACGGCCTTCGTGCAGAACCACCCCTCCGGCATCGAGCCTGAGAGCCTCACCCTGCTCTCCATGATCGCCACCCTGCACGGCAACCTGCCTGAGGTTACCCAGGTCCGCTTCCTCGTCGACGGGCAGGCGCACGCCACCCTTGCCGGCCACGCCGATCTCACGCGCACCTATCTGGCTTCGAGCATGCAGATGTCTTCCGACCCGGCACCGGGAGCCGGAGGCGCGCCATGACCACGATCGGGGTCTTTGACTCGGGTGTGGGCGGACTCACCGTGCTGCGAGAACTGCGCCGCCAGCTGCCGGGCGCACGCTACCTCTATCTTGGCGACACTGCGCGCCTGCCCTACGGGTCGAAATCCAGGGCCACCATCGCCCGATATGCCGTAGAGAGCGCGCGCTTTCTCATCGAGCAGGGCGCAGACTACCTGGTGATTGCCTGCAACACCGCCAGTGCGCTCGCGCTCGATGAGATTCGCTCGGCCGCCGCCGTGCCCGTGCTGGGCGTCATCGAGACCGGGGCCGCCGCGGCCCGGGCCTGCTCCCGGTCTGGCGACGTGCTGGTGCTGGCTACCACGGCCACCGTGGCCAGCCGCGCCTACGCCAAGGCCTGCAGGGCGCTCGGCCTGCAGGCCCTGGAGAAAGCCTGCCCCCTGCTGGTCCCCATGGTCGAAGAAGGCTGGACCACCCACCCTGTGACCCGGGAGGTCCTGCGCATCTACCTGGCCGAAGCCAACGCAGACGCCCGTGCAGCAGGTCTAGCGCCCGACGCCCTCGTCCTCGGCTGCACCCACTATCCCTTGCTGCGTACCGAGATCGAGGCGCTCTCCGGGCTTCCCGTTATCGACTCGGCCGAAGTGACCGCAGCCGTCGTCGTTCAGGCGCTGGCTGCAAGCGGCTCCGGGGACCGCACCCAGGAGATGCGCTTCTACGCGACCGATGGCATGGAGCGCTTCCGTGAACTGGGCAGCCGCTTTCTCGATGAGCCGGTCGAGAAAGTGGAGCTGGTCGACCTAGGCGGCTAGCGAGGGCCCGGTCCTCGTGGGAAGGGTGACGGTTGCCGCGATGTCTGGCAATCGGCACCCCTGGCGAGTACCTTCGAGCTATGGCGACAGAAGAACACCCCAGGGGCTTCGCAACCCGAGCGATCCATGATGGGCAGGGCGCTGACCCCTTGACCGGCGCCGTCAACGTGCCGCTGTACCTTTCCTCGACCTACGCCCAGCAGGAGCTTGGCCACAACCAGGGCTACGAGTATTCGCGTGTCTCGAACCCGACCCGCGATGCCCTCGAGACCTCGCTGGCCTCGCTCGAGGGCGGCACAAGCGCGCACGCGTTTGCCAGCGGCATGGCCGCAATCACCGCTCTCGTGACCATGCTGCGCACGGGCGACCACGTAATCTGCGGCGATGACGTGTATGGCGGTACGGCGCGCTTCTTCAACCAGGTCGCGGCGCGCTACGGCATCCTGTTCAGCTATGTCGACACGACCAACCCGGACGCGCTGCAGGCTGCCTTTCGCCCGGCGACCAGGCTGGTGCACATCGAGACCCCAACCAACCCGATGATGCGGCTGACCGACATCCGGGCCGTCGCTCAAATCTGTCACAGCCGCGGTGTCGAAATGAGCGTTGATAACACCTTCATGTCGCCCTACTTTCAGCAGCCCCTTGCGCTCGGCGCTGACATCGTGATGCACTCGACCACCAAGTACCTGAACGGACACTCGGACGGCCTTGGCGGGGTGCTGGTCGGCACCAGGCCCGAGCATCGGGAGACGTTCGCATTCATCCAGAAATGTACAGGCGGCATCCTCTCGCCGTTTGAGGCCTGGCTGGTGCTGCGCGGCGTCAAGACGCTGGCCGTACGGATGCAGGCGCATGACCGCAACGGACGTGCGGTTGCCGCGATGCTCGCCGGCCACGCAAAGGTCCTGCGCGTCTACTATCCGGGGCTTGCGACGCATCCGCAGCATGCCCTGGCAAGGACGCAGATGGGTGGCTTCGGCGGCATGCTGTCCTTTGAGCTTGCCTCACGGGAACAGGCAAATCGCATGCTCCGGGCGCTGAAGGTGTGTACGCTGGGCGAGTCGCTCGGCGGCGTCGAGACGCTCGTCTCGCACCCCGCTACCATGACACACGCCTCGCTCCCAGCCGAGGCGCGCGAGAGGCTTGGCATCACAGAGGGCCTGCTTCGGATCTCGGTCGGGATCGAAGATATCGACGACCTGCTTCGCGATCTGGAGCAGGCCCTGCGCGCCGCTTGAAAGCTTCTGCCGGCGCTAGTCGCAGGTCGGGTCGATGAAGCAATAGCCATGCACCACGGCCACCAGCGCCAGGCCGGCTACCAGGCCGATCACGGGCCAGGCCCAGCCGGGCAGTCCAGCCTGGCGGTTGTGGAACGAGTCGGAGCCGAGTTTGTCGAGCAAGGAGTCTCTCATTGCCACGATAGTACGCGCCGCTGTGACGATCGTGCCCCCGGTACCGGCGGCCCGTTTTCGTATGATGGACGATGGGAGGCGAGCAGAGACATGGCACCGCAGCCCAGTCGGCGAAAGATCTTGTATGTGGGCTCGCTCGGCGCGGGCCATACGTCGCTGCACCGCTTCGACGCGCTGGCGCGGCTGGGGCAGGAGATGGTGCCCTTTGCGCTCGAGCCACACGAGCCGCAGTCGCGGTACGTCGCTGCGCTGCAGTACAGGCTGCCGGTCGGCCCGCTCATTCGCAAGGTCAACGAAGCCCTGCAGGCGGCCATCGCCGAGCACCGGCCGGACGTGGTCTGGTTTGACAAGCCCGTGCTCTTTCACGCAGGCACCCTTGAGGCGGCCAAACGCGCCGGCGCGCAGACCGTCTGCTACCTGCTCGATAACCCCTTCGGGCCGCGGCACGATGGCAACTGGATGCAGTTCCTCAAGGTCTACAAGCTCTTTGACCTGCATTGCCTGGTGCGCAGCGTGGATGTGGGCCGCTACTCGGGCTGGGGCCTGCCCTTCGTCAAGATCATGCTGAGCTACGACCCGCAGACGCACTTTCCTCCGGCACCGGGCTGGGGCGACGCGGACCGCAGGCGGGAGCTGGCCTACACCGGGTCGCCACTCGAAAAGCGCGCAGCCTTCCTGCAGTCGCTCGGCGAAGCCTGCGGGCTGCCGCTGTCGGTTGCGGGCCCGCGTTGGGAGAAGGCCTGGCCGCCGGAGCTGCTCCAAAAGTATGTGGTGGGCGGCATGATGAAGGATGCCGCCTACCGCGCGAGCCTCTGGACCTCAAAGATCAACCTGGCCTTCATGACGCGGATGAATGAAGAGGATGTGGCGCACAAGGCCTTTGAGATTACCGCGTGCGCGCAGTTCCTGCTGGCCGAACGATCCCCCGGGCACCAGGCCTGCTTTGAGGAGGGCCGCGAGGCCGAGTTCTTCGGATCGCTCGAAGAGTGCGCCGATAAGGCCCGCTTCTATCTCGCGCACCCGGCCGAGCGTGAGGCGATTGCGGCGGCGGGCCGGGCGCGCAGCCTGCGGTCCGGCTACGACAACGACGCGCAGCTGGCCCGGGTCCTGGACAGGCTGGATGGCGTAGGCCCGGAGTCGTCGGCAGAGGGCGCAGCTGCCCACGACGAGGGCGGTCGCGCTTGATCCTGCTTGGCATCGACACCTGCGGAGCCGTAGGCACGCTTGCGCTGGGCCGCCTGGAGGCAGGAGAACTGCAGGTGCTGGCCTCACGGGGGCTGGCCGGCCGCACCAGCGCGGCCATGCTGGTCCCGGCCATGGCCGAGCTGCTGGCGGAGGCCGGTGTCGAGCTCGCCGCCCTGCGCGGCGTCGTGGTAGCAGACGGACCCGGCAGCTTCACCGGGATCCGTATCGGCCTGAGCGCCGCCAAGGCGCTGGCCGAGGCGCTGGGCTGCGCCGTCTTTCCTATCTCGCGGCTGCGCGTGATGGCTGCTTCGCATGCGGCAGCAGGTGCGGTGCTCGATGCCGGGCGCGGCGAGTTCTACTGGGCCGGGCCGGAGCCCGAAACCGAAGCATGGGTCGAGTCGCTGCTCACACGCGAAGAGCTTGCCGCCACCGTGGCCATGGCAAGCGGCATCGTGGTCGCTTGCGAGGAAAGGGTGGCTCTGGCGCTGGACGCATGCTCGTCGTTCCGCCTGGTGGAGCCGCCGACAGCCGTGCAGACGCTGCAAGCGGCGCTTGCAGAGGTGCAGGCCGACCGGCGTGCAGACGTAGCATCGCTCGATGGACGCTACCTGCGCCGCTCCGACCTCTACCAGCCCGCCGGGGCCACGCATCCCGCCCCATGAGCGCGCCCGCCAGCTGGCTGGTACGGGCCATGCAGCCGGCCGACCTGGGCGAGGTGGTGCAGCTGGCTGCCGAGGAGCCGGCAGCCCCGCACTGGCCGCCGTCCGAGTTTGACCGCATGCTGCAGGCGATCGCAGAGGCGCCTGCGCGGCGCGGCGCCTGGGTCCTGCTTGGGCCGCGCGCCGACGACAGGCTGGCGGGATTTGCAATGGCCAGCCATGTCGCCGGCATCTGTGACCTGGAAGCAGTGGTAGTGCGCGCGGCCTACCGCGGCCAGCGCGGCGGTCAGGCGCTGGTGAGCGCTGCGTCCGCCTGGGCCAGAGCGCTGGCAGCATCGCGCGTGGAACTGGAAGTGCGCGTCTCGAATCGCGCCGCGCTGCGGCTCTACGGTCGCCTGGGCTTTGCCGAGGATGGGCGCCGACCAGGCTACTACTGCAATCCCGAAGAAGATGCCGTGCTGATGAGCTTGGAGCTTTAGGGGCAGGGAACAGGCGGCGCCACGCGGCAGTGGCCCGCCCCCGCGCGGGAACTATAATGAGACTCTAGACATGGTGCGTGACGGATACTATTACGGCATTGCGTTTGTGGGGGTTGCAATCGCCCTGGCGGTGGTAACCCACGTCTGGGCATGGTCGCTCGCGCCGCTTGCGCTGGCCGCGTTTTTCCTGTGGTTCTTTCGTGACCCTGCGCGGGTCATCCCCCAGGGTGAAGGCCTCGTCGTCTCCCCGGCCGACGGCAAGGTGACGAGCGTCGACCCGGTGAGGACTCCTGGAGGCGAGCAGATCCGCATCAGCATCTTTCTCAACGTCTTCAACGTGCACGTGAACCGCGCGCCCGTCGCGGGTACCGTGCGTACGGTGCGCCATCAGCAGGGCCGCTTCATCAATGCGATGGACGAACATTCTGCGGATCAGAACGAGCAGAATGTCTGCGTGCTCGATGCCGACGACGGGTACCAGGTCACCTTCAAGCAGATCGCGGGCCTGCTGGCGCGGCGCATCGTCTTTCGTCACCGCGAGGGAGACCGGCTGGAGCGCGGCCAGCGCGTCGGGATGATCAAGTTCGGCTCGCGCACCGATATCCTTCTACCCGCCGAGGCCGTCGTCGCAATCAAGGTCGGCGACACGGTGCTGGGTGGGTCCTCTATCCTGGCCACGGTCGCGACCCCCGTCGGGGTAGCCACGGCGCCTGCAGCAACCACCGTGCTGGGGACAAGGGCTTGAGCGGGTACCCGGAGACGCGGCCCGAGAGCAGGGCCGAGCGTCCTCCGGAAGAGCGGTATGCGCGACCTGCTGAGCGGAATGTGCTGCGTCCTGAAGCTGCCCCCGGCCTCAGCCCGCGGCGGCGAGGCATGTTTCTGCTGCCGTCACTCTTTACGGCAGGCAACATCGGTGCCGGCTACTTCGCCATCACTCAGAGCCTGCAAGGGTCGGCGCTCGAGCCGCGGCACTTCGACTACGCTGCGCTGGCCATCGGATTTGCCATCCCCTTCGACGCCATCGATGGGCGCATCGCCCGCATGACCCACACCACGAGCGAGTTTGGCAAGGAGCTGGACTCGCTGGCCGACGTGATCACCTTTGGCGTGGCGCCCAGCCTGCTCGCCTACACCTGGGGCTTTCACATGCTGCCCTCATCGATGAACGCGACCCTGCACCAAAAGCTGGTGGAGCTGGGCGCCTTTGCCTGCTTTCTGTTCCTGCTCTGCGGCGCGGCCAGGCTGGCCCGCTTCAACAGCACAGCCGCTCCCAAGCCCAAGAACCCTGGCCGCCCGGGCCAGAAGTATTTTGTCGGCATGCCCATCCCGGCTGCGGCCGGCGCCATCGCCGCGGTGGTCCACTTCTTCAGCGGCATCCCAGTCGCCGTGCACTGGGTCGCGGCTCTGTGGATGGCTTATGTGGTCTCGATCGGCCTGCTGATGGTGAGCACCTGGCGCTTCTGGAGCGGCAAGGAGATCAACCTGAGCCGCCGCCATGGCTTCCGATGGATCGTGCTTCTGGGTCTCTTTCTCTACTCGCTCGTCTTCTTCTCGCAGTACCTGCTGGCCACCATTGCGCTGACCTACGCGTTCTCGGGCGTCCTCGCCCGGCTGGCCTATTCCTGGCAGCGAAAATCCCTGCGGTCTGCCGCTTAAGGGCTTCGCCGCTGCACCCCCTCACACGCTACCGCAAGAAAGTACGGGTAACCCTTGGCACAGGCACTCAAGATTGCAATTGTTGGAGCCGCGAGTCTTCGCGGCAAAGAGCTCAGCGAATCGCTGGACGAGTCCGGCTTCAGTGCGACGGAGTTTCTCCTGATGGATGAGGATCAGTCCATCGGGCAGATTGAAGCCGTAGGCGACGAGGTCACCATCATCCAGCGGATCGAACCGGACGCCTTCCGGCACGTGGACTACGTCTTCTTCACGAGCGATCGCGAGGCCACGCGCAAGCACTGGAAGGCAGCGCTTGATTCGCATGCCAGCGTCGTCGATATGAGCGGCGAACTGGAAGAGGAGCCCGGCGTGCTGGTGCTGGCGCCCTGGGTGCACGAAGCCATCGACAATCCCGCAACCCCGCTGCCCGACCTGCATACCCCGGCGCTGGTGCCGGCGCACATCGCCGCTACGGCGCTCGCGCTCATCGTCGCCCGGCTGCAGGACCTGGGCGCGGTGCGCAGCGTGTGGGCCACCGCACTTGAGCCTTCCAGCGAGCATGGGCGGGCCGCCGTCGACGAGCTGCACCAGCAGACCGTCACACTGCTCAACTTCCAGAACATGCCCAAGGAGATTTACGACCTGCAGGTGGCCTTCAACGTGACGCCCGGCCTGGGCGAGCAGGCAAAGATCGACCTGCTGGCCATCGAGACAGGCATCCGGCGCCACTATGAGCTGCTCTCCGGCGGCCGCCTGCCGCATGCCGGCATCCAGCTGCTGCAGGTGCCCGCCTTCCATGGTTATGGCCTCTCCATCGGGGTGGAGCTCGAGCGCGGCGTCTCGCTCGAGCACTTTGAGGCGGCGCTCGGGGGCGAACACATCGACGTCATCCTCGGCGAGAACGATCCGCCCAGCAACCTGAGTTCCGCCGGGCAGGACGAGATCCTGGTGCGGGTGCGCCCCGCCGACGCTATCGAGGCGCTGCCCACGCGCTTCTGGGTATGGGCCGCCTTTGACAATCTCAAGCTCGCCTCGCTGCACGCCATCGCCTGTGCCCAGGAGCTGGGAAAACTCCGGCCGCAGGGCATCGTGCAGTAGGTTTTAACCAGCTGCGCCGTGCCGCGCGTCACGCGAGGGGCACGCGCGCCCGCTCAGGCCATCTCAGCCCTGGGCCGCGAGCCACTCCGTGTGCTGCGCCAGGATGAAAGGGTCCGTCATCCCCGCCAGGTAGTCGGCCACCGCCCGCGGAGCGCCTTCAGCCGCAACCTGGGAGGCGTAGCTCGCCGGCAGCAGCGAGGGCTCTCTCACCCACGCAGTGAACAGGTCATCGATCACCCGCCGCGCCATCTGGTGGTCCCGCTCCAGCTCTTCTGAGCCGTACAGGTGCCCGTACAGGTAGCGCTTGCAGTCGCGGCGCTCTGCTTCCATCTCCGGCGAAAAGGCCGCCAGCCGGCGAGGCGCGGAGCGAACCTCTTCGAGCGACGAGATGCCCTGCGCGACGGCCTCGCGGCTGGTCGTCTCGATCAGGTCGCCGACCAGCGCATTCAGCATGCGCTTCAACGCTTCGTTGAAGATCAGCTTCTGAGGAGCGCCGGTGTGCTCGGCGGCCATGGGAGCATAAAAGCGCTCGAAGAGAGGGACGTGGCCGCGCATGCCCTCGATCGGCAGCAGGCCGGCCTCGATCCCGTCGTCGAGATCGGCCGTCAGGTAAGCGATCTCGTCGGCCAGGTCCATGATCTGCGCCTCAAGGGGCGGCTGCTGGTCGAGCAGGTAGGCGGCCAGCTCCGGATGCTCGGCGCGGGTGTAGTCGTGCGAGTGCTTGATGATCCCCTCACGCACGCCCAGGGTCAGGTTGAGGCCGCGAAAGCCGGCATAGCGCTCTTCAAAGTGCTCCACGATGCGGAGTGCGTGCAGGTTGTGGTCAAAACGCAGGCCGTGCCGCTGCAACGCCTCGTCAAGCGCCTGCTCGCCCGCGTGGCCGAAGGGCGGGTGGCCCAGGTCATGGACCAGCGCGAGCGTCTCGGCCAGGTCCTGGTTCAGGCCGAGCGTGGCGGCGACGGTGCGCGCAATCTGCGCCACCTCCATGGTGTGCGTCAGCCGCGATCGGAAATGATCGGAGAAGGCGGGCGTATTGCGGTGGGTAAAGACTTGTGTCTTGCCTGCCAGCCGGCGAAAGGCCCGCGCGTGAATAATGCGGGCACGGTCGCGTTCAAACGGAGAGCGGTAGGGGTGGGCCGGCTCAGGGTGCTCGCGTTGCGCTAATGGGGTAGAGGGATCGGCCGGCACGGCACAGGCCCGCAGCGAGAAGCTCATAGGCATGGAGGGTCGATGCTTGCTGGTGACACGAGCGACTCTGCTACGCCGGTCGTCCGCTCCGTCAAGCTGCGCATGCCAGCCGTCGCCTCACTGCGGAGGATCGTGTTTCTCTGGCGTGCTCGCGGTCTCGGGTGTCTCCTTCACAAGCTTGACGCGCGCAACCTCAAGCTTCTTCTGCAGGCGCCCGCCCTCGCCTGGCTCGGCATCCGCAGGGTCGGCATGGGCCAGCAGGTGTAGCGCTTCCTCCCACTGCGACGCAGCCTGCTTCAGCCGGCCTGTCTTCTCGTACAGGTCGCCCAGGTGGTCGTGCACTGTCGGCTCCGTAGCGTTGCGCTGGCTCGCCTTCAACAGGTTGCCCTCAGCCAGCTGGTACTGGCCCAGCTTGAAGTAGGCCCAGCCCAGTGAATCGAGATAGGCATACTGCTGCGGGTCCAGTTTCACTGCTTTCTGCAGCATGGAGAGCGCCTCGTTCAGGCGCTGGTCGTGGTCGGCCAGCATGTAGCCGTAGTAGTTCAGCGCGCTGGTGTTGTTAGGGTCAATGGCCAGCGCTTTGCGAAAGGCGACCTCCGCACCTTCGTAGTGCTTCTGCTTCTCTTCAAGCGCCCCGCGCAGAAAATAGACGTTCAGCTTGTCATCCGTCTTTGCAGCCAGCTGCTCCGCCTTGTCGAGCGCCTCCGCGGCATCCTTCCACTTCTTCTGGTGGGTGTCGATCTGCGCCAGCGCCTGGTAGATCTCCTCGTCCTGCGGCGTGTTGGTCAGCAGAGACTTGGCCATGGAGTAGCCTTCGTCGAACTTGCCCGTGTCGGCGAGCTGGGTTGCGTACATGATCTTGAGCACGCGGTTCCGGGGGTACTTCTCGGCGGCCTGCCGCGCGATCAGCGTGGCCTTGTCGTAGGCGTGGCCGTCACGGTAGCTGTCTATCGCGGCACCGTACCCGCGCTCCGCGTAGTCGCTGCCCAGATCGGCCAGCTTGATATAGGTAGCCGCGGCCAGGTCGTACTTGCCTTCTTCACGAAAGACATTCGCCAGGCGGTCCAGGAAGAGGGCGCGGTTGTTCTTCTCGGCCGTCGAGTACTGGCCAGTCGTGTGCTCGGAGTCCGCAACCAGCTTGGAGAGAACAGCCTCCGCCTCTTCATAGCGCCCTAGCGCATCGTAGGTCAGCCCTTCGTTGTAGCTGATCTCGAGCGAGTCGGAGGCCAGCGGCTGCGCCTTTTTCAGGTGCGCCAATGCCTCTTCATAGCGGCCGTCGCGGCGCTCGATCTCGGCCATGTGCAGGTAGGCCTGGGCATCGGTCGGGTCACCCTCGGCCACGTCCTCATAGGCGGCCAGCGCTTCCTTCTCCTGCCCGTCGTGCAGCAGCGCATCGGCCAGGGCGCGCTCCACGTCCAGGTTGTCCGGCTCCAGGTCGAGCGAGCGGCGGTAGGCGGCAATCGCCTTCTTCGTGTCCTTGGCCTGGTCGTAGCTGGCGCCCAGCACGTACTCGGTCTTGGCCGTCTGGTCGCTCTCCGGCAGTGCACTCAGCACCTGGATGGAGCGCTGCAGGTCGCCTTGTTCGCCGTACATCCGGGCCAGGTTCAGCGCCACTTCTTCCGAGTTCGGATCCATTCTCTGCGCGGCCTTGAACTGCTCCTCGGCGTGCGCGGAGTCGTGGCTGAAGCTATAGAGCTGGCCCAGCAGCAGGTGGTCCTCGACGTTGTCCGGCTCCAGCGCCACGATGCGGACGTACTCGCCGATGGCCAGCTTCAGCATCTGGTCCGAGCCCGCCCCCTGCATGTCGCCGAGCGAGCGGAGGTAGATGCGGCCGAGCAGCTTGTGCGCCTCGAGCGAGGTAGGATCGGCCTTGATCTGATCTTCCGCGGACTGGATCGCGTCCTTAACCCGGCCGGTGCGGAAGTAGAGGTCTGCCAGTCCATGGTTCAGGAAGGGCGAGCCCGGGTCAGCGGCGAGCGCAAGCTTGTACTCCTCGATAGCCTTAGAGGCCATGTCAGGGTGCCCGCCCGAGGTTGCCATCTCCTCATAATCGTGTGCCAGTTGGTAGTGGTAGTAGGCGTCGGCCCGCCCGGTCTGAGGCAGGGTGGCAGAGGCGTCCGGCTTGAGCGCGCTGCTCTTCTGCTGGGCCCCAGCCGCAGGCCCGGCCTGAGCGTGCGCCGCAGGCGCCAGCAGCGTGCCCGCAATGAGGAGCGAGCCATAGAGGCGGAGGCGCAGGTCGCCGCCGGCGAGAAGGGGACACGTGTGCTTGGAAGTCATGCGTGCGTCTGGACCCGAAGCTTTCTGGCGACGATGCAGGCCTGAGCCTGGTGGACAACCATCTTTAGACGATTGTACGCGGAGGAAGGACTCGTCTCTATGCGCTACATCCGTGAGGGGTCACTGCGTCGCGCCCTGAAATGAGGCAAGCCTCAATGCCGAAAGTGACGCACCGCGGTCAGGACCATGGCGAGGCCCAGGCGGTCGGCTGCAGCAATCACCTCTTCATCCCGCAGCGAACCTCCGGGCTGGATGACGGCAGTGGCCCCGGCCCCGGCAACCACCTCCACCCCGTCGGCAAAGGGAAAGAAAGCATCGGAGGCGGCCACGCAGCCAGCCAGCGGCAGGACGGCCTTCATCGCTCCGAAGCGGGCCGCATCGACGCGGCTCATCTGCCCGGCACCTACGCCCAGCGTCTGCCCATCGCGCGCGTAGACGATCGCGTTTGACTTCACATGCTTGGTCACCCGCCAGGCAAAGAGGAGCGCGCGCAACTCCTCTTCTGTAGGCGCGCGCCGGGTCACCGTGCGCAGGGTGCTCGTGTCCACCGCGGCATGGTCGGCCTCCTGCAGCAGCAGCCCGCCGGAGACCTGCTTGAACACAAACGGCTGGTGGGCGGGCTTCACCTCGACCACGCGCAGGTTCTTCTTCGCGCTCAGCCGCGCGAGTGCGCCCGGCGTGAATCCGGGCGCCGCAATCGCCTCCACAAACAGCCGCGCCATCTCCTCTGCAGCCGGCTCGTCGAGCACGCGGTTCACCCCGATCACCCCGCCAAAAGCCGAGATGGGGTCTGAAGCCAGCGCCTTCGTGTACGCGTCAAGCAGCGTCTCGCCCGTCGCAGCCCCACAGGGGTTGGTGTGCTTGATGATGGCGACCATGGCCGCCTCTTCCGCCGGGAACTCGCGCGTGAGCTCCCAGCAGGCATCCAGGTCGACCAGGTTGTTGTAGCTCAGCTCCTTGCCCTGCATCTGGCGTGCGCCGGCGATCCCCAGGCCCGACCGATCCGCGTAGAGGGCGGCGTGCTGGTGGGGGTTCTCGCCGTAGCGCAGCGTGGCCGAGCGAGGGTAGTTCAGCCGCACCGAGGAAGGCAGCTCTCCGGCCGCAAGGCGTACCGCTTCAGAGGCCTGCGCCGCTGCCGGAAGCTCCACCGCCTCGAGCGTACTGGCAATGGCCATGTCGTAGGCAGCGGTAAGCGCAAACGCCTTTCGGGCCAGGTACCAGCGCGTCTGCCGGCTCAGGGACGCGCCCGCCTCTGCGTACGCCGGAGCCACCGGTGCCTGGTTTAGCTCTTCGATCAGCCTCGGGTAGTCGGCAGGATCGGTGACCACCGCCACATCCTCAAAGTTCTTGGCCGCAGAGCGCACCATCGAAGGCCCGCCAATGTCGATGTTCTCGATCAACTCGGCAAAGCTTGTATCCGCACGCCCGGCCGTCTGCTCAAAGGCATAGAGGTTGACCACCACCATGTCAATCGGCTCGATCGAGTGTTCCCCGATCGCTGCCTGGTGCGCCGGGTTGCCGCGGATGTGCAGGATGCCCCCATGTACCCGCGGGTGCAGAGTCTTGACCCGCCCGTCAAGCATCTCAGGAAAGCCGGTCAACTCCGCCACGTCCCTGACCGCGAAGCCGGCCTCACGCAGCGCGCGGGCTGTCCCTCCGGTCGAGATCAGCTCCACACCGTGCCTGGCGAGCGCGTGCGCCAGGTCCGTGAGGCCGCTCTTGTTTGTCACGCTCAGCAGGGCGCGGCGGATCTGCTTGCGATCGGCCAAGGGGTCAATCTCCTATTCTGAGAGGCGCGGGCGGTGGGCCGGGGGTCCAAAACGGATTGTAAGCAGGCTGGCTGTGGTTGTCATCCGATGGTCATGCCCGCGATTGTGATTGCAGGCAGAGGAAGATAGGGTAGAAGGATGAGCGAAAGCAATGGGCGGAGCAGCTGGGGCGCAGAGGTGAACGCGCCCGAGATCCTGCCGCCGCAGCAGCGCCCCGGCGTCTACGCAGGCCAGCCGGCCTCGATCGGCGCAGAGCAGCCCGTCGCAGCCGACTTCCGGCCTGGCTTCGACCGCCTGCCGCCAGCGCGAACGCCGCGTCCGCGCTGGGCGACCGCGCCTGCCACCTACGTGCTCATCGGCATCAACTGCCTGGTCTTCCTGCTCATGTGCTTAAGCGGCGCGTCGCCAACCCTGCCCACCAGGCATCAACTGCTGCTCTGGGGTGCGGACGCAGGGCCGCTGGTGCTGGCTGGCGGCCAGTGGTGGCGCCTGGTGACGGCGATGTTTGTGCACATTGGCGCGCTGCACCTCGCGCTCAACATGTGGTGCCTGTGGAATCTCGGCCTCCTCGGAGAGCCTCTGGTCGGGCCGCTCGGCCTCTTCGCCGCCTACGTGCTGACCGGCATCGGCGGCAACCTGCTTACGGTCGCCATCAGCCCCGGCCTGCCCGGCACCACCCCGGCAGGCGTGGGAGCAGGGGCCTCCGGCGCCATCTTCGGGCTGGCAGGGCTGCTCATCGTACTGCTTCGCTCCCGGCTGCTTCCCCTGCCCAAGGCAGAGTTGAAGGGTCTGCAGCGCAGCGTCATCTGGTTTGCCGTGCTCAACTTCGTGCTGGGCGCCGGCAGTTCCCTCGCGCACACCGCTGTACGCATCGACAACATGGCTCATCTGGGCGGCTTCATCACCGGCTTGGCCATGGCGCTGCCCATGGTGCCGAAGATCGGCGCCGCGCCTTCCTTGTTCAGGCGCCGGCGGGCCATGGCCATTGCCGGCGCCAGCGTAGGGCTGCTCCTGCTGGCCTACGGGGTCCACTCCTTCTACCACGCCGCGCTGACGCAAATGCAGTAGCCGCGAACCAGTCCAGAGCGCCTCAGGCCATGGCGCTCGAGGCGAACTTCTTCACCATGGCCAGCAGCAGCTTGCGGTCGCTGTCGTTCAGGTTGGCTGAGTAGCGGCGGATCTGGGTCAGGAAGCGGAGTTCGTCGTCGGACACCTTGGGCAGGGTATGGGCAG
>DASWUY010000400.1:0-2664 GCA_036401435.1 Acidobacteriaceae bacterium
CCGCCTTGCACGAGGTGGTGGGTAATAGTCGCGGCCCAGTCTTCTTCCTGGCCGGCGTAGAGTTGTTTGAAGACTTCGGCGGCACGGCGGTGCTGGCTGGCGCGGCGGGCGGCTGAGAGGCTTTCGTAGAGGTGGCTGGCGAGCAGGGGGTGCCAGAAGCTGTAGGTGACGCGGGTGCCGGTGCCTTCTTCTGTGAGCATGCCGGATTTGAGGGCTTCTTCTATGAGTTCGAGGACGGCGTCTTCGTCGTAGTGGCCACCGCTCTCTTCCATGGCGCTTATGACCTGGAATTCGAAGGAGCTGCCGAGGACGGCGGCCTTGCTGAGCAGGCTCTGGCACTTAAGGCTGAGCCGGCCCATGCGCAGTGTCAATACGGCGTTGATGGTGTCGGGCAGGGGATCGCGCTCCTGGCCAATGGGGGTTTCGGCGAGGCTGGGCTCGGTCTCTATGGTGCGGGCGAGCTCTTCGGCGAAGAAGGGGTTGCCGGCGGCGCGGGTGCTGATGCGCTGGACCATGGGCTCGGATACCTGGGTGACCTGGGTGACGAGTGAGGCGATCTGGTCCGGGCTGAGCGGTTCGAGGGGGAGCGATTCGATGGCGTTCTCGCGCCGGAGGTCGGTGAGCAGGGGGCGCAGGGGATGGTCCTGGGGTAGCTCCATGTCGCGACAGGTGCAGACGATGACGATGGGGTAGCCGTGGGTGCGCCTCGCCAGGTAGGCCAGGAGCTCGCAACTGCTGCTATCGGCCCACTGCAGGTCGTCGAGCGCGATCAGCAGGGGGGTGCTCTCGCTAATTAATATCAGCAGCTCTTTGACTGCCTCCCACAGCCTCAACTGCTCCTGTTCGGGCGAGAGCGAGGAGGGGTAGCTCACCTGGGTCATCATCTCCTGCAGCTCGGGGAGCAGATTGCTCAGGGACTGGAAGACGATGGGCCGCTTGTTGATCTCTTGCCGCTGCCAGACGCCCTGGACCATAGCCTTACGCAGCACCTCGATCCACAGGCGATACGGGATCGTCCCCTCCTGGGCGTAGACGCGGCTCCAGGCCACTGCCCAGCCGCGCCGCTTGGCCTCGCGCCCCATCTCCTCGGCCAGGCGCGTCTTGCCGATCCCGACATCGCCCATCAGCAGCACGCACTGCGGCCGCCGGTGCGGATCTAACGTCGCCGCCGAGACACGCTTCTGTGCCGTCAGCCGGAACTTCGCCGCCTGCTCCGTCAGCTTCACCAGCGAGGTCAGATGCTCCAGCTCCTGCTCGCGTCCGACCAGCGGACTCTGGTGGGCGCGACCGATCTGCACAGTGGCAATCTCGCCCCCCGATCCGGCTGGAGCCACACGCGTCGTCGTATCGCGACTGACCCCCTCATCCTGGGATGGCGCACCCTTCCCCGCCAACTCGCGACCGGCGCGCAGAGCGTCATAGAGCGCCCGCGTCTCCGGCAGGGGCGCGATGCGGTACTGCTGCTGCAATGCTGTATGCAAACGTTTGTATGCACGCAGCGCCTCTCCGCGACGACCCAACTGCGCCAGCAAGCTCATCAAGCGCTGCACCGCGGCCTCGTTGGTCGGATCGATTGACAGGAGTCTATCGAGAGGATCGATTGCGCTGGTGAAGGCCTCGCGGGTGATCTGCAGGTCGGCGAGGTCGAGGAGGAGGCCGATCCAGCTGCGCTGCAGGGTCTCGCGGCGTGTGCGGGTCCATTCGTTTTTGGTGTCTTCGGGCAGGAAGGGGCCGGCGTAGAGGTTCGCGGCCTCGCGCAGCAAGCTCTCTTTCTGGCCCACATCCTTGCTCTCATTGGCGCGGGTAATCAGGTTTTCAAAGGCGTCGGCGTCGATCCAGATCTGGGGATGGTCGGCGAGGACGAGGACTTCGCGCTCGGTGAGGAGCAGGGGCGAGGTCGCGGGCCGGCCACGAGTCGGCTCAAAGAGTTGGCGCAGGCTATACACCGAACGATCCAGCCGGCTCGCCGCCGTCTCCATCTCCAGATCGGGCCAGAGCGCCTCCATAATCTGCTCGCGCGTCAACTTGCGTCCCCCCACGCTCACCAGACAACCAAGCAGAGCGCGCACCCGCTGATGCTGCCACGCCGCCTCCGTCACCGTCTGCCACTCAAGGGGATCGCGGGGATTCCGCCGTTCCAGGCGAAACTGCCCCAGGACATAGATACGCAGAGTCGACTGCTCGCGCTCCGCCTCCTGAGCCGTTGGAGGCTGCTTCGCAACCCCCATCGCCGCCTGCGCCTCCGGTGGAAGATGTTTCCCCACATACGTACGAGTAGTACGACCATCAACAGTCTGGTAAGAATACCAATAGGGACCATGCCCAACGCCCTCGCGGCACCTTTTGCAGCGCGGCTTCCCGCAATAGCTTACCTGCTGATGATAGGAAACCTTATTCATCGCACCCTCCTAGAGTGTCTCCCGCTGCTGCACCAACGCTCCGCAGCAGCCATCTGGCAACGTGTATATCTATCTATCTTCAACTAACCTGAATAAACTTCAACGCTCACCCCCATCGTTCACGAAAACGCAGAGGTGCCGCTTGAGCGAGCACAGGCCCCATTCATGGGGAGGCCCACGACCAACCCCCATCGCAGCGTTTCACACCCTGTATCTTCACTCTGTTCCGAGGTGAGCGTATGGAGGCCCCCGATCCGCGCTCATC
>DASWUY010000401.1:0-1632 GCA_036401435.1 Acidobacteriaceae bacterium
TCGTCTGCGGTGGCGGCCAGCGGTGGCAGGGGATCGGGCGCAGGCTCCTGCGCAAAGAGGTGCATCCCCCGCACCCGGTGCGGAGTAAGCGCGACACGGCCCGCAGCATCGCGTTCGTAGGCCAGTTCATCAGGCGCAACAAAGGGCATGGCCGAGACAGGAATGCGGTAGCCCATAGGCGAGTCGCCGGGCGACAGGATCAGGCACGCGGGGGCCGGGAACCAGGGCTGGCTGGACCATGCCAGGCGCCCCTGGGGCTGGCGCCGGCGCAGCGGCAGGATGTATCCAGCGGGCTCGTCCGGGCTCTCGGGGTTGGCCGCGGGCAGGATGTTCCCGGAGCTGACCTGGAGGCGCCGCGTGAGTGCCTCCAGAAAGACGAGTGCCTCGGGAGTGGTGCCGGTTGTCGCCCCGGTCTCCGTGGCGATCAGGTCCACATTGTGCCAGACCGGCACGCCGTCGGTGCGGGAGAAGCAGCTGAACGCCCATCGTGGCAGCGCCTCGCCCGGATACCATTTGCCCTGGCCATAGTGCAGCATGGCGCCCAGCTGCTCTCTCTGCCGCAGTGCCCGGACCAGCTCAATGCCGCGCGTGCGCTTGACCGGTCCGAGCGCCTCGATATTCCACTGCGGGCTCTCGGCCTCGTCGATGCCCACAAACGTCGGCTCGCCGCCCATGGTCAGGCGCACCTGCTGCGCTTCCAGCTCCCGGTCCACCTGGTGAGCCAACTCCCGGACCTGCTCCCACTGCTCCGCGGTGTAGGGGGTGCCGAGCTGCTGCTCGCCGCCCGCCTCGCCGACCCGGCAGACAGAGATGGAGTGGCTGAAGTCCACGCGCGCCGGCTCAACCGTGCCGCCCACCGGAGCCGCCTGCAACGCGGTGGGCGTGCAGACCAGAGGGATGTGCCCTTCGCTGGTGAAGAGCCCTGAGGTAGCATCAAGCCCGATCCATCCGGCGCCCGGAAGGTAGACCTCGGCCCACGCGTGCAGGTCGGCCGTATCCGCAGCGGGCGCGTCAACCGCCTCGGGGGAGGCCAGCTGGATCAGGTATCCGGAAACGAATCTGGCGGCCAGCCCCAGGTGCCGGAGCACCTGCACCAGCAGCCATGCCGAGTCGCGACAGGAGCCGGTGCGGAGAGCGAGCGTCTGCTCCGGCGCCTGCACCCCATGCTCCAGCCGGGTGACATAGCCGATCTCGTCCCGCACCTTGCGGTTCACATCGACGAGGAAGGGTACGGTGCCCTGCGGGGCAAGCGCGCGAAGCGCGTCAAGAAAAGTGGCCAGCAGAGGTCCCGCCGGATCAAGGATGAGGTACGGCCCGAGGTCGCGAGCAAGCTCGGCCGCATACGGCAGCGGGTACTGCTCGCTGCCTGGCTCCAGGAAAAAGTCGAAGGGATTGATGGGCGCGAGGTCGGCAACCAGGTTCACCTCGACCAGGAACTCGCTGGTGCGGGTGGGAAAGAGCACGCGCGCAAGATAATTGGCGTGCGGGTCAAGCTGCCAGCTCAGCACCCGGTCCGAGGGCGTGATCTCGAGCGAGTAGCTCAGGATGGGCGTGCGGCAATGAGGCGTGGGTCGCAGCTGGACCACCTGCGGACCCAGCGCGACAGCCCGCTCATAGCGGTACTCGGTCCGG
>DASWUY010000402.1:0-1848 GCA_036401435.1 Acidobacteriaceae bacterium
TGGCCGGCAGAGAATGCGGGCCACTGCTGTCTTGCCTGGGGCGCGCGCGCCGGCTGCACGGGCGGCAGGGGTGGAGGGCGGCGGCCCGGATGGTAGACTGGACCGGTTTATGAGCGGCCCGGGAAGCGCGGGCGCGCGGAGCCATCCTGCCTAACAAGAGCACGTTACCGGAAGAAGGACACGACACGCGCCTGAAGCGGGCTGCGGCGAAGGCGGTCGGCAAGGCCCGGGCGAATGGCGGCGGGGGAGAGACCCCGGCGCGGCCGGCCACCTATGCCGGGGCGGGCGTCGACTTCTCAAGCGCCGAGCGAGCCAAGCAGCGCATCAAGTACCTGGCGCAGAAGACCTCCAACCGGAATGTGCTGGGCGAGATCGGCGGGTTTGGCGGACTGTTCAAGCTGGACACGGCCAAGTACGCGCAGCCGGTGCTGGTATCGAGCGCGGATGGGGTGGGAACCAAGCTGAAGGTGGCGTTTCAGCTGGGCATTCATAACACGGTGGGCGCAGACCTGGTGAATCACTGCGTGAACGACATCGCGGTGCAGGGAGCGACGCCGCTCTTCTTTCTGGACTACCTGGCTACGGGGACGCTGGACCCGGCGATTGCGGAGAACATCGTCTCAGGGATTGCGGAGGCGTGCCATGCAAATGGGTGCGTGCTGATCGGCGGGGAGACGGCGCAGATGCCGGGGTTCTACCAGGATGGCGAGTACGACCTGGCGGGCTTTATCGTGGGCGCGGTGGATCGCGAGAAGCTGATCACCGGGGCGGGGATCAAGGCGGGCGATGTGCTGCTGGGGCTGCCATCGACGGGGCTGCATACGAATGGCTACTCGCTGGCGCGCAAGCTGTTTTTTGAGACCGCGGGGTACAAGCCCGAGCAGTACGTGAACGCGCTGAAGGACAAGGCGGGCGCGGCGCTGATGAAGACGCACCGGAGCTACCTGCCGGTGATCAAGAAGCTGGCCGCCGGGGACTTCGTGTCGGGGATGGCGCACATTACCGGTGGGGGAATCACGGAAAACCTGCCCCGCATCCTGCCGAGAGGGGTGGCGGCGTGCGTGGAGCTGGGATCGTGGCCGGTGCTGCCCATCTTTGAGCACCTGCGGGAGCTGGGATCGGTGGAGCAGGACGAGATGCTGCGCACCTTTAACCTGGGGATTGGGCTGATCGCGGTGGTGCCGGGGGAGAAGTTCAAGCGGGCCAAGAGCATGCTGGAGCGCGCCGGGGAAAAGTTCTACGTGATTGGCCGGACGATGAAGGGGGACCGCCGGGTCCTCTACCAGTAGCCACCTGCGGTGGGGCCACCTGGGGTGGGGCTGGTTGCGGTTGATTTTGGGGGCGTCTGGCTTCTAGTCTGCGGGGGTGACTGTTCCTTTCGATAGGACGCGGCTGGGCGTGCTGCTCTCGGGGCGTGGCTCGAACCTTGTGGCGATTGCCGAGGCGATTGCGGGCGGCCGACTGCCGGGAGCCGAGATTGCGGTGGTGATTGCGAACAGGGCCGCCGCGGGCGGTTTGGCGGCCGCACGGGAGCGCGGGCTGCCGGCGTTTGCGGTGGAGGGGCGCGGGCGGCGGCGTGAGGAGCAGGATGCGGAGATGCTGGGGCTGCTGCGGGCGCATGGGGTGGAGCTGGTGTGCCTGGCGGGGTACATGCGACTGCTCTCTCCGAGCTTCGTGGAGGCGTACCGGGACCGCATTCTGAATATCCATCCTTCGCTGCTGCCTGCCTTTCCGGGGCTGGAGGCGCAGCGGCAGGCCTATGAGTACGGGGTGGAGGTGGCCGGGTGCACGGTGCACTTCGTCGACGAGCAGCTGGATCACGGGGTGATCGTGATGCAGAGGGCGGTG
>DASWUY010000403.1:0-7871 GCA_036401435.1 Acidobacteriaceae bacterium
CCTCGGCCTGGCGCGTCATCAGCACGGCGTACCGCGTGGCTGAGTAGTGCGCGCCGGCAAGCAGCAGCAGCCCGGTCAGGAAGGCCCACATCATCAGCCCTACCGAGACGGCGAACGACCCATAGACCGCGCCGAGATCCATCCACACCAGCACGCGCACGTAGAGCAGCTTGGCCACCTCCCACAGCAGGCCTACCACCACTGCCGTCGGCAGCACGGCGCGCGCAGGCAGCCTGCGGTTCGGCAGGATCCAATAGATCATGAAAAAGATCAGGATGCTGAGCACCGCGGCCGAGAGCTGCAGAAAGCTGTGCGCGAGAAAGCTAAAAACGAAGTTCGAAGTGTGCCCGAAGAACACCATCGTCAGCAGCCGCGTCTGCGCGGCGGTAAAGGCAACCGAGATCAGCGCCAGGGTACCGACCACCATCGCCAGGCCCAGCGAGATCAGCTGATTCATCACGTAGGAACGGTTGTGCGTCACTCCCCACACTTGGTTCAGCGCTACCTCGAGCGGCAGGAAGACGCCTGAGGAAGAGATGAGCAGGGTGATCACGGAGGCCACCTGCACACCGCCGCGCGCGTGCGCCAGCAGGCTCATATTGCGCACTACGAAGTCCTGGTTGGTGGGCAGGAAGTATCGCAGCATCTCACCGATCGCCCCCACCATGGCATTGGAGTGGAAGATGCGGCGGGCCACCGTGAACATCATGACAATGAACGGGAAGAGGGACAGGATGGAGTTCGCAGCCACACTGAAGGCGTATGTATGTACCTCTGTCTGTGACAAATAGCGCGCCAGGGAGAGCACCTGCGCAAAGACGCCCTGCGAACGCGCAGGCGGCTGGGGCGTCGGCGGCAGTGCTTCGAGCGGCTTCAAGGATGTCGCCGGTACCGGACGCGACCACAGCATAGGTCATGCTAGCAAAACAGCCTTTCTCTCCCTGGCGTCGCGCCAGCCGCAGCATGGCGCTGCGTGTTCACCCCGTTACGCTGCGATGCGTCTCAAGCTGCGCCAGCGCCCACACCGCCGCCTCTGCCACTACCGCATCGTCCTCGCGCGCCCAGGCCTGCAGCTGCTCTGCAAAGCCTGGATCGCCACTGTTGCCCATCGCAATGGCAACGTTGCGCCGCAGTCCCGCGATCTTTGCGCGCTTGACCGGCGAGCCGTGAAAGAGCCCCGCGTACTCTGCCTCGCTCAGCGCCGCCAGCCAGGCTAGCGAGGGGTTGATCAACTCCGCCCGCGGCTGCATGGACGGGTCTGCGGCAATGGGCGCCTTGCGGTTCCACGGACACACGTCCTGGCAGATGTCGCAGCCGAAGACCTGCCGGCCCATGCCCTCGCGAAGCTCTGTTGGGATCGCACCGCGCTTCTCAATCGTGAGGTAGGAGATGCAGCGGCTGGCATCCATACGATAGGGCTCCACCAGCGCCTGCGTAGGGCAGGCGTCGATACACCGGGTACAGCTGCCGCAGCGATCGGGAGCGATCGCAGCCAACGCTTCGCCCGGCACCTCAAGCGAGGTAAGGATCACGCCCAGGAAGAAAAATGAGCCCAGATCCCGGCGGATGGTGCAGGTATTCTTCGCTGTCCACCCCACGCCGGCCCGCTCGGCCCAGGCCCGCTCGATGAGCGGGCCCGTGTCCACGTAGGCCCAGGATGTGAAGCTTCCCAGACGCGCCTGCAGCGCCGCTTCCAGCTGCCTGAGCCGGGCCAGCAGAACCTTGTGATAGTCGGCCGGGCGCAGCTGTCCTGAAGCGTCCGGCGTGCCGCTCCAGGCATAGCGCGCAATCCAGCCTGACCCGGCCGGCGATGGATCGATCGAGCGCGGCGCGGCTGCCTGGTAGGGCGCCGCGCACACCACAACCGAGCGCGCCCAGGGAGCCACGGAGCGCAGCGAAGATCGCACCAGCTCCCCCTCCGCATCACGCCGCTTCAGATACTCCATCTCGCCGGCATGGCCGCGCTCCACCCACTCCTCGAGATACGCAGACTCCGCCAGGTCGCCCGCCGGCGCTATCCCGGCGTGCGCAAAGCCAGCCTCCTCGGCCAGGCGGAGCACCGTGTCCTGCAGCGTTGCTGGCGGCTCTTGCGGTTCGGTCATGCTTGGCGGGCGGAGCTCGCGTGAGGTGTGCGACCCTGGAGTGTCAGGTGAAGTCGTGGGCATGGGCCCTCAACGCAGCTAGGGTGATGATAGCGCGGAGCGATCCGGCCAAACGCGCAACAGCTCCTCTCCCCACCTGCCGGGGCAGAGCGCGCGTTTCTCCGGCAACGTTCTCCCCCGCGGCGTCATCCATCGCTCATCCGCTTGCCCCTGCTGATCGCGGCGAACGAGGCAGCACAGCGGTAGACGAGGTCCGATGAAGCGCGCTCTTCCGATAGTCCGCATGGTGTTCGTAGGCAGCGCCCTGCTTGCCGGCGCCGGGCTGCACGCCAGCCACACCGCACCCACCGGCGCCGTGCCTGTCGCTGACTCGGCTTGGCAGGCGGACCTGCTCGCCTGGCGAGCCAACCGCGCCAGGCATCTGGCCGGGCCGAATGGCTGGCTGACCCTGGTCGGCCTGGACTGGTTGAAGCCGGGCGCCAACCGTTTGACCGCACCCGCACCGCAGGGGCCCGCAGCGCTCATCGGAACGCTGGTGCTCAAGAGCGGCAAGGTCACGCTCGAGGCGCCGCCCGGCGGCTTCCCCGCGGAGCTGCGCGAGGACGGCAGCTCTCCGCATGCGGGCGACCTCTCCTTTGATGAGGAACATCCCACCCAGCTCACCATCGGGACGCGGCTGATGACCGTGATCAAGCGGGGCGAGCGCTACGCCGTCCGCACCAAGGACTCGAAGGCGCCCACCCGCACCAGCTTCCACGGGCTGCAGTGGTACGCGCCAGACCCGCGTTATACCATCACCGCGCAGTGGACGCCGTATGTGCCGCCGCATACCCTGCGCATCCCTACCGTACTCGGCACCACTGACGAGATGCCTTCGCCGGGCGTCGCCCAGTTCACTATCGACGGCAAAAAGGTGCGCCTGGAGCCGGTGCTCGAAGAGCCGGGCGCCAAGGAGCTCTTCTTCATCCTGCGCGACACCACCGGCCGCACCACCACTGACGGCGCAGCAAGATTTCTCTACACCTCCTTCCCTGACCACGGGCTGGGCCAACCGGGCAAACTGGTTATCGACTTCAACCGGCTCTACAACCCGCCCTGCGCGTTCACGCCCTACGCCACATGCCCCCTGCCGCCTGCGCAGAACCGCCTGGCCGTAGCCCTGCCCGTGGGCGAAAAGCGCTATACGCCGCTCGGCACAGTTCGCTAACCGGCGGGCTGCAGCAGGTCGCAAAACTCAGGGTGCCGCTTCAGATAGACCGCCATGAAGCGGCACTGCGGATCGACCTGCAACTGCTGCTGGCGCGCATAGGCCAGCCCGGCCTGCGCCAGCTGGTTGGCCAGCCCGCGATGCCGCAGCTGCGGCGGTACACCGGTGTGATCAAACACGATGGTTCGTCCTCGCATGCGGTAGGTCAGCTCCGCTTTGGCGCCCTCTACCTCCAGCAGGAAGCGGTGCTCAGCTTCCCGGTGCTCCACAGACAGATTCATCCTGCTTCCTTTCGGTATCCTGAGGGCTGCACGCCAGTCGGTGCGCCGCGCCGTCCCAGATGCTTGATGCGTTTCAGAAAGGGCACTTCCATGATCTCCCCCTCCAGACTTGGCTGGCTGGTCGCCGCCTGCCTTCTCCCCTCTCCGATGCGCGCGCAGGCCCCGGCGGCCCAGCCTTACCAGTGGAAGAACGTGCAGATGGTGGGCGGTGGCTTTGTCGACGGCATCCTCTTCCACCCCACCAGTAGAGACGCGCGTTATGCCCGCACCGACATGGGCGGAGCCTACCACTGGGACACGCAGGCCAACCGCTGGCAGCCCATCCTCGACTGGGTCCCCTATCCTGACCTGAACCTGATGGGCGTCGAGAGTATCGCCATCGACCCGGCTGATGCGAATCGCGTCTACCTGGCCTGCGGCACCTACACCAACCCGCGCACGCCAGATGGCGCCATCCTGCGTTCGGCGGATCGCGGAAAGACCTTTGCGCGTGCCAACGTGCCCATCAAGTTCGGCGGCAACGAGGACGGCCGCGGCAATGGCGAGCGGCTGATGGTAGACCCCAACGATGGCCGCGTGCTCTACCTGGGCACGCGGCAGGCGGGCCTCTGGCGCAGCACCGACGGAGCAGCCACCTGGGCCCGGGTCGACAGTTTTCCTGACGTCCAGGAGCCTGTGCAGCCCCCACCGCTACCCGTTGCCGGCGAGACGCCGCAGCAGCGCTGGCGGCGCATGCCGGTGCGCGGCAGCGGCATCGTCTTCGTCAAGTTCGACCCCTCCGGCGCGCCTGCCGGCCACCCCACCCGGACCATCTACGTGGGTGTTTCGCTCCTCGGCCGGGCCAATCTCTATCGCTCTACAGACAGCGGCAGCACCTGGCAGCCCGTACCCGGCCAGCCCATGCAGTACCGGCCCAACCGCGCCGCGCTCGCCTCTGACGGCATGCTCTACGTCTCCTATGGATCGAGCCCCGGGCCCAGCCGCATGAGCGATGGCGCCGTGTGGAAGCTGAACACCAGGACCGGCCAGTGGACCGACATCACGCCCGACAAGCCGATACCCGGCAGTAAAGAGTTCGGGTACGCGGCGGTTTCCGTGGACGCCCAGCATCCGCAGACAGTCATCGCCAGCTCGTTCGGGCGGCCCGGCAGCACGGGCGGCGAAGATATCTTCCGCTCAACGGACGGCGGGCGCAGCTGGAAGCCCGTCTTCGGCAGCGGGTCCACTTACGACTACAGCCTCGCACCCTACGTCCAGGCCACGCCCATCCATTGGCTCTTTGACATTGAGATCGATCCGCTCAACCCCGACCACGCCATGTTTACGACCGGGTACGGCGGATGGGAGACCTTCAACCTGACCGCACTCGACCGAGGCCAGCCGTCGAAGTGGAGCGTCATGTCCACGGGCATTGAAGAGACGGTCGCCCTGCAGCTGGACAGCCCCACGCGCGGCGTACCGCTGCTCACGGCAGTGGGCGACTACGGCGGCTTTGTGCATCGCGACCTCGACAAACCTGCCCCCGAAGGGATGCCGGCGCCCCCGCGCTTGGGCAATGCGAACGGTGTCGCCTCGGCCGCGCTCCGTCCCGAGGTGGTAGTGAGGGTGGGCACGGCCGCCGGGCGAGGCGCGACCCAGAGTATCGGCTACTCGCTCGACGGCGGCGCCACCTGGCAGCCGACCAGGACCATGCCGGGACCGCAGAGCCGGGGCGGCACCATCGCCGTCTCCTCTGACGGCGCAACCTGGGTGTGGACGCCCGAGCGCGCGCAGCCCAGCGTAACCCGGGACCATGGCGACACCTGGGCCGACGTGCAGGGCCTCGCGGCAGGCACCCGCGTGGTCCCCGACCCTGTCCTGCCGCAGCAGTTCTACGCCATGTCGCTCTTCGACGGAAAGCTCTTCGTGAGCAGGGACGCAGGCACAAGCTTTGCTCCCAGCCCTTTCACGCTGCCCGACGGGCTGCCCCAGGCGGGCGGCAATCGCGGCGACGCACGCGGCGGTCAGGACCGCCTGTATGCCACCCCGGGCAGGTCGGGCGACCTCTGGATCGCGGCTTACAACGGGCTCTACCACGGGCAACCGGGAACGAGTGCCTTTGCGCGCATGCCTGCGGTCAGCGAGTTGCACGCCTTCGGCTTTGGCAAGGCAGCGCCGCATGAGAACGATCCCACGCTCTACCTGGTGGGCGTGGTGGCGGGCGTCCGCGGCATCTTCCGCTCTGACGATTTCGCCCGCAGCTGGGTTCGCATCAACGACGAGCAGCACCAGTGGGGGCTGGTCCTCCAGATCACCGGCGACCCGAAGCTCTACGGCCGCGCCTACGTGGGCACGCATGGTCGCGGCGTCTTCTACGGCGACCCGAGGTAGCCCAGACCAGCTTCACTAGACCAGCTTCATCTGCCTGGGGTCCCAGCCCACCACGGCGCCCCGCTCGTAGCTCAGGTTGGCCAGCAGCGCCGCGCCCGCTGCCCGGTAGCCGAAGACCCCGTCTTCTACCACCGGCTGCCGCGACCGGACAGCGGCGAAGAAGTTACTGAAGTGGTCATAGCTGTCGCTGTAGTGCGGCGGCGCCACGTACCGCTCCATCGCAGGGGCCACAGAGGCTTGCTGCGGCTCTCCTACAGACCCCGGATACCTGGCCCGATACGCCGCCACGGTGCTCTTCTGGATGGCCTCGGTGAAGGTGCCGACCGTGTAGCCTGGCTCCTTCTCGCGCGGCGTACGGCTCACTGTCACCGCGTTGCCGGCGATCTCCATCGTGCCTTCCGACCCAGTAAACACCAGCCCTTCGCTCTCCTCGCCACCATCGACGAAGTTGACCCGCAGGCTCAGGTTGAAGCCTTCCGGATAGTCGAAGAGCGCGAGCAGCACGTCCGGCACATCCCGCCCATCCTTCCAGAAGCGCAGCCCTCCCGTGGCCATGGCCCGCACCGGCCCCAGCGCGCCCGTCACCAGGTGCGTCCCGCTGAACAGGTGCACGAAGAGGTCGCCGGCCACACCGGTGCCGTAAGCCTTCCACTTGCGCCACTGGAAGAACTGCTCGGCGCTGAAGGGTATCTGCGGCGCCGTACCCAGGAAGCGCGGCCAGTCGCAGGTTTCAGGACTGGCATCGGACGGCACGGTGTAGTTCCACGCGCCGATCGACGAGTTGCGGTCCCACCGCGCCGTCACCATGTTGAGCTGCCCGATAGCCCCTGCGGCAAGCAGCGACTTCGCCTTCGCGTAGACCACCGAGCTGACGCGCTGGCTGCCAATCTGCAGGATCCGCCCGGTCTGCCCGGCCGCCTCGATCATCGCCGGTCCATCCTCGTAGACGTGGATCATCGGCTTTTCGCAGTACACATCCTTGCCCGCGTGCATGGCGTCCACCGCCGTCTGTCGGTGCCAGTGGTCGGGCGTCGCGATCAGCACCGCGTCGATGTCCTTGCGCTCCAGGATCTCCCGGTAGTCACGCGTGGTAAACAGGTCTACGCCCCACAGTTCCTTGCTGTGATCCAGCCGGCCCTGGTAGCAGTCCGCCACCGCGAGCAGCTTGACGCCAGGCACCTGCAGCGCGACCCGCGTGTCGCCCTGGCCCTGGCTGCCGGCGCCGATGAGCGCAATCTGCAGGTGGTCGTTGCTGGCAACGGGGCGGCCCTCTGCCGCGGGCTGGGCCCGCAGCAAGGGCACGCCCCCTGGCATGAGCGAGCCGGCGGTGGCCAAGCCTGCTGCTTTCAGAAAGCCGCGGCGATCAGGTGCGTGCATGATTCTCCCTCGAGGCAGCGCGGCTGCCCGGTGCGCAGCCGCTGTGCGAACACCGATTCTATCGCCCCGGCACGGCTCCCGGCCAAGCCCAACGCGAGCGCTGCGGCAGGCCGGCGCAGCGCGCGAGTCGAGCATGCTGCGTGATAGCCTTGACCCGTTTGGTGCTGCGCGTTTGGTGCAGCCCCTACGACGCCCCCGCGGTCAAGCGATCACTGCCGGCCCCCCCGGGGTATTCGAAAGGTTTTTGAGGTGACACAAGCTCTGATGAGAAAGCATGTTGTATCGCTGTTGGCGGCCTGCCTGGTGGCTGCCACCCCCCTGATCCCGCAGCAGGCCCAGTACAAGGACCCCACGGCACCCATGGAGAGCCGGATCACCAACCTGCTCTCGCAGATGACGCTCGACGAGAAGATCGACTGCCTGGGCACGCGGACAGGCGTGCCGCGCCTGGGCGTGCCCAACTTCGGCAGCTCCGAGGGGATTCACGGCGTGGTCCAGCGCGGCAGCACCAATGCCCGCTACCAGCGCACCGCG
>DASWUY010000404.1:0-2489 GCA_036401435.1 Acidobacteriaceae bacterium
CAGCTTGTGCACATAGGCCTGGTGGCTGACGTCGAAGACGAACTTGTCCTGGGGCGTTGAGAAGACATAGTGCATGGCCAGCGTCAGCTCGACCACTCCCAGGTTGGGGCCCAGGTGTCCGCCGCTTTTTGAAAGCGAAAGGATCAGGCGTTCGCGAATCTCCTGGGCCAGGGACTCAAGCTCTGCCATGGACAACTGCTTGATGTCGGCCGGAGAGTGGATGGTGCCAAGTAGCTTGCTCATGCGTATAAACCCATACGCCGCGAAAGCGCTCCGGCGTGACCGCGACACCCTTCCCGGGCACCGCGCTGACGGGGGCACGCGCGGTCCGCCCGCGAGCCCATCCTGACCTCTCACTATACCAGCGCACCCCTGGCACGTATGTCAGCCGCCACGGCGGATTTTGCCCCGCTGGTAACAGTAGCTGCTGGGTGAGACGAAGCGGGCTCCAAAAAGGGTGCGGCTAAATCTCCGCCGCGGCCAGCGCCGCCTCCGATGGGGCCTCCTGCCGGAAGACGCCCTCCCACCGCGCCACCACCGCCGCTGCCAGGCAGTTGCCGGTCACATTGATCACGGTGCGGCCCATGTCCATCAACGCGTCGATCCCCAGGATGAGGAAGATGGGCTCTTCCGGCAGGTGAAAGGTCGACGCGGTCGCGAGCAGCACCACCAGAACTGCCCGCGGCACCCCCGCTACCCCTTTGCTGGTCAGCATCAGGGTAAGCAGCATGAGCACCTGCTGCTGCAGGCCCATGTGCATGCCCGCTGCCTGCGCCACAAAGACCGATGCCAGCGCCAGGTAGAGCGCCGACCCCGCCAGGTTGAAGCTGTAGCCGGCCGGGATGACAAAGCCCACAATGGACCGCGGCACCCCGAAGGCCTCCATCGCCTCCATGGCGCGCGGCAGTGCTGCCTCTGACGTGCTGGTCGCAAAGGCAATGGTCGCCGGCTCCGCCACCGCCCGCAAAAAGCCCCCCACCGGCACCCGTGCCAGCAGCGCCGCGGGAAGCATGGCCAGCAGGGCAAAGCACGCGAGCGCCACGTAGAGCGTCGCCAGCAGCCGGCCCAGGCTCGCCATCACCCCAAACCCCGAGTGGGCGACCGTGTAGGCCAGCGCCGCTCCCACACCCACCGGCGCGTAATACATCACCAGGTTGGTGAAGGCGAACATGGTCTCGGCCAGCGACTCTACCAGCCGCAACATGGGTGCGCGCCGCTGCTCGGGCAGGCGACCCAGGGCCAGCCCGAAGAGCAGCGCGAAGATGGCTACCTCGAGGATCTGATCCTCAGCCACGGCCTTGGCCAGGTTGTCAGGAAAGACGCGCAGAAGGAACTGCTGCCAGCTTAGCGCAGCCGCACCTCCAGCCGTTCCATCGCTCAGCGGCGCACCCGCGGTCCCCGCCATGTGCAGCCCAACGCCCGCATGCGAGAGGTTGATCGCCACCAGGCCGATGCCCAGCGCAAGGCTGGTCAGCACTTCAAAGTAGACCAGCGCCTTGAGCCCGATGCGGCCGACATGAGCGGCCCGGCCATGCCCCGCCCCACCCGTCACCAGCGTTGCAAAGATCAGCGGCGCCACGATGCACTTGATCAGCCGCAGAAAGATGTCAGAGAAGACCCGTGAGGCCAAGGCCGCCTGCGGCAGGTCCAGCCCGTATTCCACCCCGGCGAGCATGCTCCAGAGGATCCACGGCGTGAGCGAACGCCTGCGCCAGGCATACGCCGCACCCAGCAGCAGGCCCAGCAAGCGCAGCGTCAACAGCAGCGCGTGCATCCCCAGGGCTCCGTGTACCCCGGAGGCCTGCGATCCCGGCCGTGCGTCGAGCCAGACCCCTGCTGCCCACACCACGGCGCCCGCCACTGCCGCGCTTGCCCCTGCCGCGCGCACTCTCACGCTGCTAGCATAGCGTCACCGGAGGCCCGCACCTCTTATGCCGCTTCGTTTCCTCTTGCTCTGCTCTCTTGCCTCCCTGCCCCTGCATGCGCAAAAAGCGCTGGACCCCTTTGCCGCATTGCCCGCCAACCAGCTTGCGACGCCCAATATCTCCTCGGGCACGGCCTTCCTTTTTGACCTGGAAGCGAAGTTCGCGCGAGCGACCGCGGAGGGCGGTGGCGCAGCCTTTGCCGCCTGGTTTGCCGACGACGCCGTCACCCTCAGCAACGGCAAGGCGCCGGTTACCGGCCACTCGGCCATCGCCGCGCAGGCTACCTGGTCTGCAAAGGCCTACCAGCTTACGTGGACCCCGTCCGGCGGCCAGCTGGCCGGCGACATGGGCTACACCTGGGGACACTACGAAGGCCACAGCCTTGGCCCGGACGGCCAGAAATCCTCAACGACCGGCCGCTACATCACGATCTGGAAGAAGCAGCCAGGCGGCGACTGGAAGGTCGAACTGGACGCCAGCAACGACGAGCCCGCAGCCGCCGGCGAGTGCTGCAAGCTGCCGTAAGGCAAAAACCGCCTGCGCGGCTGGCGGCCACTTCGTGGC
>DASWUY010000405.1:0-6758 GCA_036401435.1 Acidobacteriaceae bacterium
CACCGGCCCCGCCGCGCGCGCCCGGAAGGAGAAACACTTGGCCTACGAACTCCCCGCACTGCCCTACGACTACGCCGCGCTAGAGCCGCATATCGACGAAGCCACCATGAAACTGCACCACGACAAGCACCACCAGACCTACGTCACCAACCTGAACGGAGCCATCGACAAGCATCCTGAGCTCGGCTCCCATACCCCGGAAGACCTGCTCCGCAAGCTCGACACCATTCCCGACGACGTGAAAGCAGTGGTGCGCAACAACGGTGGTGGCCATGTCAACCACACCATGTTCTGGACCATAATGAAGCCCGGCGGCGGCGGCGAGCCGACCGGCCCCATCGGCGAGCAGATCACCAAGGACTTCGGCAGCTTCGAGGACTTCAAGAAGCTATTCAACGAGACCACCGCAAAGCAGTTCGGCTCCGGCTGGGGCTGGCTGACCTTTGAAGGTGGCAAGCTCAAGATCACCACCACCCCCAACCAGGACAACCCGCTCTCCCAGGGCAACTTCCCCATCCTCGGCAACGATGTCTGGGAACACGCCTACTACCTGAAGTACAACAATCGCCGGCCGGACTACCTCGCTGCCTGGTGGAACACCGTCAACTGGGACGAGGTCAACAAGCGCTTCGAACAAGCGCAGAAGTAGCCTGCCCTTTCGCAAACGTGAACAGAGCCCCGGGCTTGCTCCCCGGGGCTTTCTGCCGCAGGGCCCGGCGCTCCTCCACCGCGGGCACCCGCGACTTCTCACGGCTACCGGGGTTCAAGTAGCCGGAGAGCCTCGCCATGCCCCACCCCCTGCCGCAACGCCCACGTTCCGTCTCGCTCCGCGCCCGCAATACCGCGCTCGTAGGCCTCTGCCTCCTCTCCGCCGCTGCCCGGGCGCAGGCCCCGCTCGCCCCCGGCGGCGCGCACTACACAATCTCGCAAAACGGCAAGCCGCTGGGCGAAGCCACCTACGCCGTGGCTTCCATTCCCAACGGCTACACCATCACCTCCAGCGGCCACATGAGCCTGGCCAAGTTCACCTACAGCTTCCACCACCAGGCTTCGCTCGACGCCTCTCTCAACCTGGTCACCGACACCCTGGGCGGCGCCGTTAACGGCACCCGGGGCCATGCCGGCAACATCGAGTTCAACACCGCCTCCAGCCCCAGCGGACGCGACTTCCAGATCGATATCTCGGCAGACGGCAAGCAGACCACCAACAGCATCGATCGCCACCGGAATACCGTCCTCGTCCCCGACCTCGTCCCCGGCGCCTATGCCTTGATGGCGCGCCTGGCCATGGCCCAGCCGCAGAGCGCCTGGGTGCTCATCCCCAAGGAAAACGGACTGCTCGTCCCTGCCGCCTACCAGCTCCGCGCCGATGTCGCCGCTACCCTCAACGGTCGCGCCACCTCCGTCAAGCACGCCACCGCGCAGCTGAGCGACGCCAACTCCATCACCTTGGAGCTCTACTACACCGCCAGCGGCCAGTTGATGGAAGCCGATCTGAACGCGCAGAACCTCTACGTCATCCATGACGGATTCAAGCTCGTCACCCACCCCGCGCCCACGCCCCCTCCGCCCGGACAGCCCCCCGCTCAACCCGGCACAGATCAGGGCCAGGGCACAGTCCCGCAGCCGCAGGTGCAGTAAGCGTCCGCCTAGCGCGTCGCCGCCACGTGCTCTCGCACCAGCGCCAGCGCCTGCTCCTGCGTGTGAATGCGACCCTCCAGCTGCGCATCTTCTGCCAGCGCCAGCCACTCCTTGAAGTCGGGGCCCGGCGCATAGCCGGCCTCGATCAGGTCGCGCCCGGTCAGCAACAGCGCCGGCCGCACCTCCTCCTCCGGCATCTGCCCGTAGCGCCCCTTCGCGTACTCGTACAGCCGCAGACTCCCGTGGCTCGACAGACAATCCAGCCGGTGCAGCTCCAGGTGCTCCTCAAAGCGAGGCAGCCGGAAAAAGCGCTTCAGCGTCGACTCCTTCATCTTCTCCACATCACCGAAGCGCATGTGATTGGCCACCAGCAGCAGGATCTGCTCGGTCTCCTCGTTCGAAAAGCGCAGCCTGCGACAGATCGCCTCCGCGATCCGCGTCCCGATCTCCGCATGCCCATGAAAGCGTATCCGGTCGGGCCCGCGCTCAAAGGTCGCCGGCTTGCCCACGTCATGCAGCAGCGTAGCCCAAGCCAGCGTCGCCGGTGCCCCTGCCTCCAGCTTCTCCAGCAGCAGCAGCGTATGCACCCACACGTCTCCCTCCGGGTGATACTCCGGCGGCTGCTCCACTCCGCGCATCCGCGCCACCTCCGGCAGCAGCTGCTCCAGCAGGTGGGTCGCCTCCAGCAACTCAAACGCGCGCCGCGCCTGCCCCTCCGTCAGCATCCGCGTTATCTCGTCCCGTATCCGCTCCGGGCTCACCTGGTGGATGGTCCCGGCGTGCGTGCGCATCGCCGCCTCGGTCGCAGGCTCGATCGCGAACAGAAACCGCGCTGCAAACCGCACCCCACGCAGCATGCGCAGCTTGTCCTCGGCAAAGCGCCGCGCCGGGTCCCCAATCGCGCGGACCAGCCCCGCTGCCAGGTCCTGCCGCCCCCCCACGTAGTCCAGCACCGCCGCGCCCGGCCCGCCGGCACGCGCCGGGTCCAGCAGCATGCCGTTGATCGTGAAGTCACGCCGCTGCACATCTTCCTCCGCGCTCTTTGAAAAACGCACAGCGTCCGGCCGGCGTCCATCCGCATACGCCCCGTCGCTGCGATAGGTCGCCACCTCGATCAGGATCTCGACGCCCCCTGGCCCGGGGCTCACGACCAGCACCACGCCAAAGTGCGCGCCCACCGCAAACGTTCTCTCAAACAACCCCAGCACCACCTCGGGAGTGGCGCTCGTGGCCACGTCGAAGTCCTTCGGCTCGCGCCCCAGCAGCAGGTCCCGCACGCACCCCCCGGCGAAATACGCCTCGTGCCCTGCCTCGCGCAGCCGCATCACCACCTGCTCCGCTGCGAGCCCTGCGGCTGTCTCCTGCATCGGACTCCTCCTTGGGCATCAGCCTCTGACTCAGAGCTTGGATGAGGTGCTCTGTTGCGGAAACTGCAGCGTGCTGAAAAAGCCTTCGCTCTCGAGCGACACCACGCCCCGCGCGCCAGCCAGCAGGTCGTCCGTAGCCTGGTACACATGCCCGCTCCGCTTGTCTGCGGCCACCACCAGCCGCGCATTGGCCAGCTCCAGCTCCCACTTCGCAATGTGTTGCTCCAGCGCCATTTGCGCCGTGCTGTTGCCGCGCCACGTACGCTCCCACCGGTAAAAGGAACCCAGGCCCGTCAGCGCGGCGATCGCTATGCTCGACACAGACAGCGCCAGCCCCTTGTAGGCAAACGCCGGAGCCGCGGCCAGCGCCGGCAGCGTGACACTCAGAACAATCGTCAGCATCCCGGCCGCCCGAAACATCCGCCGCGGCACCATCGTATGCGTCCTGTACCAGCTCAGCCGAGGGTCCACGTACTGCTCCTTGATCGAACGCGCCTGCGCCACAAGCTCCTCAAAGTCGTCCTGGCCTGAACCTGCTCCGCTCATCCTGCACTCCCTCTCTTGCATGCCTGCTCCAGCCCCAAAACGGTGACGCTCTACTATAGGGAATGACCGCGCGTCGCAAAAGCAGTTGCCGGGTTCCGGATGTCCGCTGAGAGCCCCGGCGGGCTGATCCTCGGCATCGAAAGCTCCTGCGACGAAACAGCGGCCGCCGTCGTCCGGCAGGGGCGCCACATGCTCTCCAGCATCGTTGCCTCGCAGATCGCCATCCACGCCCCCTATGGTGGCGTCGTTCCAGAGCTTGCGTCGCGCGAGCACCTGCGTAATCTGGTCCCCGTCGTCCGCGCCGCACTCGCACAGGCCGGTGTCTCCATGGGCCAGCTCGATGCCATCGCAGTCACAGAGGGTCCCGGCCTCGCCGGTGCCCTGCTCGTCGGGATCACCTACGCGAAGACGCTCGCCTTCGCCCTTGGCAAGCCGCTCATCGCCGTCAACCACCTCGAAGGCCACATCCACGCAGTGCTGCTTGAAGAGGCAGAGCTCGCGCAAGCGGGCGCTGCCGCCGCGCCCGATGACGAGCCAGCCCTCGCGCTCGTCGTCTCGGGCGGCCACACGCACCTCTACCTCGCCCGCCGTTCCGACCAGGGCTGGCGCTATCGCAACGTGGGCCGGACCGTCGATGACGCGGCCGGCGAAGCCTTTGACAAGGTGGCCAAACTGCTTGGCCTCGGCTACCCCGGCGGCCCCTGGATCGACGCTCTCGCCCCCTACGGCAATCCCCACGCCATCCCCTTCCGCTTTGCCGAGGTGCGGCCCAGGCCCCTGCGCCAGAAGCCCGCCGCACCCTCTCCCACCGCCGATCACGACACGCTCTTCTCCTTCAGCGGGATCAAGACAGCCGTCCTGCGCTACGTCGAGAGTCACGGCCTGGCACCGGCGGCCGAGGCACGGCGACTCGCGCTGGTCCCCGGCACCTGCCCCGCAGACGCGCTGCCCCTGTGCGACGCCCAAACCCTCGACCTTATCGCCTCCTTTCAGCACGTCGTCGTCGACAACCTGCGCCGGCGCACCTTCCAGGCAGCCGAGCGGTGGGGCGCCCGCCGAATCCTCGTCTCCGGCGGCGTCGCTGCCAACCGCGAGCTGCGGGTCCGCTTCACCGCCGAAGCCGCAGACCGCGCGCTCCCCATCGCCTTCCCCTCGCTCGCCCTCTCCACCGACAATGCTGCCATGATCGCGGCCGCCGCCTGGCCCCGGCTGCAAGCCGGCGACCTCGCGTCTCCGCTGCTCTCCGCCCAGCCCTCGCTTCGCCTCGGTCGTTGACCGCCAGCGCCGCCCATGGCTTCCGGCCGTTCCTCTCATACCGGCTGATAGAATCCGGAGAAGCATCCGCGAAATCACCAGAAGAGCCCCCTCTAACCCCTCACTGCATGCGCATCCAGCTTTTCAACACCCTCTCCGGCGAAATCGAAGCCCTGTTTCCCTCCGACGGCAAGACCGTCCGCCTCTATGCCTGCGGGCCCACCGTGTACGACTACGGCCACATCGGCAACTTCCGCACCTTCCTCCACGTCGACGTGCTGCGGCGCACCCTGGAACTGGAGGGCTCCGCCGAGGGGCAGAGCTTTGCCGTCGAGCACGTGATGAACATCACCGATGTCGATGACAAGATCATCCGCAACGCCACCGCCTCCGGCCTCCCCATCGCCGATTACACCCGCCGCTTCGAGGAAGCGTTCTTTGAGGATCTCGAGGCACTGGGCGTCGAGAAAGCAACCGTAGTCGCGCGTGCCACCGAGCACATCCCCGAGATGGTCTCTCTCGTTGAAAGCCTCAGCGAGCAGGGCCTTGCCTACCAGACCGACGATGGCAGCTGGTACTTCCGCATCGCCGGCTTTTCCGCCTACGGCAAGCTCTCGAAGAAGGACTTCACCGGCATCACCGATGGTGCCCGCGTCGATGTGGACGAGTACGACAAGGACTCAGCCCGCGACTTTGCGCTCTGGAAAGCGGCCAAACCCGGCGAGCACTTCTGGGCCACTGCGCTCGGTCCCGGGCGGCCCGGCTGGCACATCGAGTGCTCCGCCATGGCCACCCGCTACCTCGGCCCCTCCTTTGACCTGCACGCCGGCGGCGAAGATCTCATGTTCCCTCACCACGAGAACGAGATCGCGCAATCCGAGTCGGCCTCGCACCAGACCTTTGCCCGTCACTGGTTTCACGTCCGCTTCCTGCTCGTCGAAGGCCGCAAGATGTCAAAGTCGGAAGGGAACTTCTATACCCTGCGCGACCTGCTGCTCAAGGGCTACAAGGCCTCCGCCATCCGCTCACTCCTGATCTCTGTGCCCTACGGTCAGCCGCTCAATTTCACCTTCGAAGGCTTGGCCGCAGAGACAGCCGCGGTCGAGCGGCTGCGCGCCTTCGACCGGCGCATGCGCGAGCAGCGCTGGGCCCCTGCAACAAATTTCCAACTGCTTGCTGACACCACCATCGCAGTGCAGGACTTTGACGCCGCCCTGCGCCGCGACCTCAATACAGCCGAGGCGCGCGCAGCCGTCTTTGACCTGGTGCGCAAGGCAAACAGCGCGGCAGACGCGGGCCTCATCAGTGAAGAAAATGGCCATGCCATCCTGGCGCTCCTTGCTCGCTTCGACCGAGTGTTCGCGGTGCTCCACGATCGCGATGCCGCGATTACCTGCGCAGCACTGGACTGGGCCGAAACCGAGGGCCGCCTGGACCAGGTCTCCTCTGAGCTGCTCGCCCAACGCTCCTTGACCGACACGCAGATTGACGCGCTCATGGAGGAGCGCCTGCGCGCCAGACGCTCCCGCAACTTCGCGCGCAGTGACGCCATCCGTGACGAACTCCTGGCCAAAGGAATCGCCATCGAAGACGCGAAAGACGGGGTGCGCTGGCGCCGCAAGTGAACGCGTAAAACGCACGGCACCGCTACTTCCCCCACGTGTCTCGCGCAAAAAGCAAAAAGGCAGCCCGCAAAGGGCTGCCTTTTTCCATCAACCGCGAACCAACGACTACGCCGGCGAAGGACTCCCCTCCGGGAACGCCCCGCCATGCTTCGGCTCCGGCTTCAACATCTGCTGCGGCACCTCCGCGGCCGGCGAACCGTTTCCGCCCGTCGGCTTCACCGGTGGCAGTTCCTGGTTGTCCAGGATCATCCGGATCTCGTTCGCATCCAGCGTCTCCCGCTCCAGCAGCGCACTTGCCATGCGATGCATGGCATCCTGCTTGCCG
>DASWUY010000406.1:0-2056 GCA_036401435.1 Acidobacteriaceae bacterium
TCTGCGCGGCTCGTCCGGCGGCGCCGGCCGCCTCGACAGCCGCAAGCAACAGGATCAACAGCAGGCGGCTCTCCAAAAGACAGCGTTCACAGTTCCATCGCATGCTCTTAAGAGATAGATGCGTGACTGAAGTTCTGGCAAGGCTGGGACGGGACCTGGCCCCAAGCCGAGGGGCCCGCCCCGCTGCAGGGCAGAGCAGGTGCCGTTACCATGAAGAGATGGCTCTCACATCGGAACACAAGGCAGGTAGCAAGCGGCCCGGGCGCATAGTCGCCTTCGCAAAGAGTGGTACAGAGGCCGTAGACGGCGCGGCAGCTAAGCACGCGCCCGTCGCGGTCATCTCGCGCCGCGGCGCAGAGCGTCTGCGCGCCGGGCACGTGTGGGTCTATGCGTCAGACGTGCTGAAGGTAACGCCCGATCAAACGCCCGGCGGCCTGATGCGGGTCGTCGATCAGCCCGGGCACCTCCTGGGTACGGCGCTCTGGAGCCCGACCTCCGAGATCGCGCTGCGCCTGCTCTCACCCGAGGCCCTTGACGAGGCGGCATGGCTTGCGCTGCTCCGCGCCCGGCTGACCGCAGCCGTGGCCGAGAGGCTTCCGCTCCTTGGGCCCGGTCGCACTGAACCTAAGCAGACCCCGGGGAGCGATAGCTGCCGCCTAGTCTTCAGCGAGGCGGACGCCCTGCCCGGCATCATCGCCGACAAGTACGGGGACCTGGTCCTGCTGCAGCTGCTGGCCAGCGGCGTAGACAACGCCGCCGTGCGTCAGGTGGCGGTCGAGGTGCTGCGGGAGGAGCTCGCGCCCCAGACCATCGTCGAGCGCCCCGATCCCCGCATCCGGGAACTGGAGCAGTTGAGCCTGCCCTCGCTTGAGCCACTCTATGCCGCCCAGCCGGAGAGCCCCCTGCTCTCCACAGTCTTCCACCTCAACGGACTTGCCTTCCACTACGACGCGAGCGCCGGACAGAAGACAGGCGCCTTTCTCGATCAGCGGGAGAACTATGCGGCCGCCGCACGCCACGGACACGGCGAGGCGCTTGACGTCTGCACCTACCAGGGCGGCTTTGCCCTGCACCTCGCCACCACTTGCCGGACCGTGACGGGCGTTGACTCGTCACAGACCGCCCTTGAAGTGGCGGAGCGAAACCTGCAGCTAAACCGCGACACCCTGGGCGCAGTCGAGGTGGACTGGGTCAAGGGCGATGCCTTCGCCGTTCTTCGCGAGTGGGCCGAGGCCGGGGCCCAGTACGACACCATCGTGCTCGACCCGCCGGCCTTTGCCAAGAGCCGGCGTGCCGCTGAAAGCGCCATGCGCGGCTACAAGGAGCTGAACCTGCGTGCTTTGCAGATGCTGCGCCCAGGCGGGACCCTGGTCACCTGCTCCTGCTCGCACCACGTCTCGCTCGCCGACTTCGAGCAGGTGATCGCGGCCGCGGCCGGGGATGCGGGGCGGCGGGTGCGTTTGCTGGAGCGGCGTGGCGCGGCTCCGGACCACCCGGTCGTCCTGACCATCCCGGAGACCGAGTACCTGAAGTGCCTGGTCCTGCGGGTGGAATAACGCGGCTTCCCGATTGCGGGCAAGACGTGACAATGCCCCACTCATATTTCTTGCAACCAATGTGGCAGATGTGGCATATATATATCCATGTGACCGCGAGTCACCCCACTTCGACCAGACTGGTACCAGGAGGAATGTTTCGATGGCCATTACACGTTGGGACCCCTTCCGCGACATCGTCGCACTGCAGAATCGCATGAACACCGTCTTCCAGGACTACACCCGCGGCGAGGGCGGCGAGGCCGATGCCCTCGCCACCGCCTTCGCACCCCCGGTGGACATCTATGAAGACACGCACAAGATTGTGCTCAACCTCGAGGCTCCCGGCATGAAGCAGGACGCCTTCGACATCCAGGTCGAGAACAACACGCTGACGGTGCGCGGCGAGCGCAAGTTTGAAGCCGAGCAGAAGGAAGAGAACTATCACCGGATCGAGCGGCGGTACGGCAACTTCTATCGTGCCTTCACCCTGCCCCAGACGGTCAACGCCGAACAGGTGC
>DASWUY010000407.1:0-1813 GCA_036401435.1 Acidobacteriaceae bacterium
AGCGACAAGCAGCGGAAGGTCGGGAAGTCGCCCATATTGCCATAGAGCGCCGCGATCAGGCGAGAGGTCGCCAGCAGTTCCTCTTCCGTCTGCCCGGTGTACTCCGCCAGGCGCAGCCCCATGCGATCAGACTCCCAATCCTGCTCGAGGAGCGCGGCAAGGCGCGTGATCCCCAGCAACGTAAGCGAGAAGCCCGTCGAGAGCAGGGGATCGACGAACCCGGCAGTGGACGGCAGCATCGCCCAGCCCGGCCCTGCGACCGCCGCGCTGCGATAGCTCAACTCGGGCATGTAGGTAAATGGCATCTCCGCGCAGGCCTCTGCAAACTGCTCCCGCACCTGCGGTAGCTCGGCGAGAAGATTGCGCCAGCCCTCTGCTTTCTTTGCCAGGTGAAAGCGCGCGGCGACCTCCGCTGTGGCGGCCACCCCGGCGCTGGTGATCCCGTTGTTGAAGCGGAGTACCCAGATCGACCCGCCGGCAAAAACGTGGTGCAACGCAGCCGCGTCAAGCGGAAACGGCGTGTGCACGCCAGGCGCAAGCTGTGCAAATTCACGTACGCCAGAAAAGTGGGAGTAGAGCGCCGCCGTCGCAGGGTAGTTCGGCAATCTCGCCTCCGCCAGTCCCAGCTCTCGATGGAGCAAGCCGCGCGGGCCGGTCGCGTCGATCAGGAACTTCGCCCGCAGGGTCCGCGGTGTTCCGCTGCGCCTGCCGCGGATCATCCATCCTGCCTGCTCGCGTTGCAGCTCATCCACTTGGAACCGATCAAGGTACTCCGCCCCTAGCGCCTGCGCCTGCACCACCAGCGCCTGATCCACGTCCGCTCGGTACCAGTGCGCGTCGGCGATCGTGTCGTTGGGGCTCGCCGCGACGACCAGCTGCCCGTCACCCATGCCGGAGCACGCGCCAAATTCATGGTGCACGAAAGAGAAGCCGCGCTTGAGCCCGCAAGCCACATGCGGATAGCGCTGCTGCCAGCTGCCCCACTTCGTCAGCGGCTTCAGCAGGGGCAGATCATAGCGCTCCGCCAGGCTCTCCAGCAGCACCACAGAGAGGCCGAGCCGTCTCGCGATCATGGCCATCAGCGAGCCCGCAAACCCCGAGCCGGCGACGGCGATGTCATAGGCCGCGCTCATGCCCGCGCCTCGCAAACCTCGCACCCCACCCGCGGCAGCAGCACCTGTTCCAGGTTCATGCGCGCCAGGCGCAACCGGCGAGACTCGGCACACGTCGCGCAGTGCGCCACCCTGTGCATCTCCCACAGGTCAGCAAAGATGCGCTCCCTGCCCAGCGAGACGCCGTAGTCCAGCGCATCTTCCAGTATCCGGAGCGATGGCGCGACAAACTCGCCTGCCTGCGCAAGTTCTTCCATGGCGCCGTTTCCTCCACGCGTCGGCAGCAGGGTCACAGCCGTGGCGCCGCACTCCAGCGCAAAATCAATCGAGCGGCACGCCCAATGCAGCGCTTCCTCCCGTCGAAGGAAGGGAGGCTGCACCAGGATAAAGCTGCGCAGGTCGATCCCGCGTCTCGCCAGCCGCTCCGCCGCCGAGGCATATTGCGCCAGCGTCATCTTCTTGTTCAGCTTGGCCAGTACCGCGGGATGCGCCGTCTCGAGACCCATCGCGACCTCAAGCTGCCCTGCAAGCAGCGACGCGAACGCGTAACAATCCTCGTGGACGAGCGCCGGATGCGACTCCACGATCACCCGCTCAAAGCACCCCATCCGCCCTGCGATCGCGCCGTAGTCTTCGCGTGGAATGGCGCCGCGATCAAAGAAACTGCCGCTGTTATAAAGCTTCACATGGCGAGCAGCAGG
>DASWUY010000408.1:0-3492 GCA_036401435.1 Acidobacteriaceae bacterium
ATCATGCCGCCTCCCACCCAGGTGAGCGGTCCCAGTCTCTCGCCCAGCAGCCACACCCCCAGCGCGGACCCCAGCGCGGGCTCTATGTTGAGGAACACGCCCGCGCGCGAAGCGGGCACCTGCCGCATTCCCCAGTTCCACAACAAGGTGGTGGTCGCGGTGCACAGGACGCCACTCCACACAAGTGCGCCCCACACCTGCGCACTCAGGTGACGCAAGGGAGGCAGACCGTCGACGCTCAGCACCCAGGCAGCCAGCATCATCGTTCCCGTGACCATGCCCCATGCCGTCACCCTGAGCGCAGAGTGCGTGCGTAGCAGGCGCTTGTTGACCAGCAGGTAAACAAGCGCTACCACCATTGAAGCCACCACCAGCAGGTCACCCATGAGTGAGGGGCCCCCGCCAGCGGCGCCCCGATGCCCGGCTCCGCTGATCACGATCAGCGCCACGCCCATGGTTGAGACACTCAGCGCCGCCCATCCCAGGCGGCTCAGCCGCTCGTGCGCAAAGATGGTTGCACCGAGCGCCAGCATGACGGGCATGGAGCCGACCATCAATGCGGCATGGCTCACCGTCGTGAGCGCGAGGCCATGAAACTGCATCAGGAACTGGACCGGGACGCCGAGCAGCGAGGCCAGCAGGAGCCAGCGCCACTCCCGTGCAGTGAATCCCGGCGAGCGCAGCAGGGGCAGAAACGTGAGGGTGCCAAAGAGGAAGCGATAGAGCACCATGTGTCCCACGGACATGGCCCCCAGCGCTACCTTGCCGAAGTAGAATCCCGTGCTCCACAGGCATCCGGCAGTGGCGCAGGCCAGGTACCCGAGCGCCGGATGCTTCGCAGGCGCGTTGGCAGGGGCTGGCAAGGGATGTGCCGGCCGGGAGGCCTGGCCGTTCTCGTAAGCCCGCGGCATAGTCTGAGTCTCGCATGGGGCGCAGAGGGCCAGGTCCCTCAACGCGGACTGCTACCAGACTGAGCACCGTTTGACTGGTGCCATTGCCTGGCCCGCCTTACATCCAAACGCCTTCGCAAACTCGGGCAGATTGCGAACGACGCCGTTGACGCGAAACACCTCCGGCGCATGAGGATCCGTCTCGACCATGGTCCGCAACTGCTCAGGACGGCGGCTCTCACACCAGGCCTGACCGTAGGCGGCAAAAAACTGCTGCTCCGATGTCAGGTCGGCGCTCCTGGCCCCAGCTTCCTTCTTCTGACCGGGAGGCGCGAGGCCCACCTTACGCGCGTGCTCAAGATATGCAAGATAGGCCAGCCGCAGCCCTCCCAGGTCTGCCAGGTCTTCGCCGAGCGTCAACCTGCCGTCCACATGCGAGCCGTTGGTCAGGGCGAAAGCGGAGTACTCTTCGGCTAGGCAGTCAGCGCGCCCGGCAAACTCACTCGCGTCTTTCCGGGTCCACCAGTTGCGCAGGTTTCCTTGCCCGTCGAACAGGCGACCCTCGTCATCGAAGGCATGGGTCAGCTCGTGTCCGATCACTGCTGCCGATGCGCCGTAGTACGCCGCATCTCCCTGGCCGGGGTCAAAGTAGGGTGGCTGCAGGATGCCTGCGGGCAGGTTCACATCGTTCCTCTGCGGGTCATATGAGGCACTTGCAGCGGCTGCACTGGTCATCCACTCGCCCCTCGCAAGCCGCTTGCCGATCTTGGCAATCTCCTGCTGGTGGCGAACAGTGGCTGCCCGCAGCGCGTTGCCAAGAGCCTCGTGCGGATCGATGGTGAGCGACGAGTAGTCGCGCCATGTCTCCGGGTAGCCGATCCGGTTTACCACCTCTCGCAGCTTGTCCCTGGCCTCGGCCTTGGTGGGAGCACTCATCCATGCCAGGGCGTCTATGTCGCGTCGCATGGCCGATTCCACCTCGATCGCCAGCGCCAGCGTGTGCTGCCTGTCTGCCGTCCCAAACCGCTCCGCGACAAAGGCCTGCCCGAGCGCGTCGCCAAGGTCGGCATCCACGCGCGCCACGCAGCGCTTCCAGCGAGGCAGTGGTTCCTGCTGTCCTCCCAGCACCCTGCCATAGAAGCGGAAGTCCTCCTCGGCGAGCGCAGCGGGCACCGCGGTCTCCGGCGCCTGGTGCAGCACGGTCCACCGAAGGTAGGCCTTGATGTCTTCGAGCGGCGTCTCGGTGAGCAGCTCGCTCATCATGAGGAAGTAGGAGGGTTCCTCGACGTTGAGGCTCTGCAGCGTGGGCGCGCCGAGAGCCCGCAGATAGGCGGGGAAGTCGATACCCGGAGTGTTTGCGGCAAACTGGGCGAGCGGCGTCTTGTGATAGAGCTTGACGGGGTCGCGCATCTCCAGGCGCGAGAGCGAAGCCGCGGCAAGAGCGCTCTCTATCCGTAGCACAGTCACTGCGTCTTTTGAGGCCTGGGCAGGCGCCTCACCCGCCAGTGCAAGGGTCCTGGCCACGTGCGCCTGGTATTGGCTGCGCAGCTCTGCGGCGCGGGTGTCGGTGCGCTCGTAGAAACCCTTATCCGCGAGGCCCAGCCGGGCCTGTGTGACGACGGCGACCTGCTGGGTCGCATCGCGAAAATCCTGCTGTGATCCGAAGTCGAACAGTGCTCCGTCGCCCTGCTGCTCAAGCCTGGCCAAGGCCAGAGTCAGGGTGTGCTTGTCGACTACCGAGTCGAGCAGCGCCAGACGGCCCTGGAGAGGTCCCATCCCAGCCTGCTCGATGGCCGCCGTATCCATGCAGGCCGTGTAGGCGTCTCCCATCTTCTGCAGCTCCGGCGCCCTCGGTCCGGGGCCCGCAGCCCGTTCCAGGATGGATTTGAGGAGCAGATCGTTCCTGTCGCGCAGCTCCGTCTCGCGCCCCCAGGAGGCCCGGTCAGCAGGAATCGGGTTCTGCTTGATCCATCCGCCGCAAGCGAACTGATAAAAGTCGGTGCAGGCATCTGCAGTGGTGTCGAGCAGCGCCGGATCGAAGGCGCGCATGGTACCGGGCGCGGGCGCGGCCACCGGTCCCGCCAGCTGAACCTGCGGCACCGGGAGGCCCCCCTGCGCACCAGCCGAAGACGCGAGCAGCAGAGCCAAGGCCATGGCGCCGGCAGCGTGAAAGGGCGTCTTCCGGCAACTTCCATGCAGTGCCTTTCCTGCGGCTGCTCTCCTGGTCCTGCCAGGAAGCCCCAGCCTCATGTACCGCACTCCAGCGTCCTCGAAACGTGCAAATCCGCGCCCTCCGCTCCCGAAAGCCTTGCAATCCCGTCTCATCACACGGGAGCGCGGTCTCCGTGTCAAACCGCAGCCGCGCTGGTAGACAATGGTGAGCATGCTGGGCTTCCTCCCAAGAGCAAGGCGGAAAGTGAGCGCGCCGGCTCATGGACGGCCCGTCGCAGCCTTCGCTCTGCTCGCCGCGACGGCCCTGCACGCGCAGGTGCACAAGCTCCAGACTCCTCCCAGTGTTCCCGTCTCGGCGCGCATTCTGGTTGAGCCCCTCGGCTTTCAGCCGCCCAACGCCACCCTGCAGCTCTACCGGGAACCCGCGGCC
>DASWUY010000409.1:0-3110 GCA_036401435.1 Acidobacteriaceae bacterium
GGTCCTTCTTTGCGAAAAGCTAGGCATATAGCCAACACCGGCGCCCCTTGGCGAGGATCAGCGACCGGTACTCATTCTTACCCAAGCGCTTCTTGAAGACACCGCCACCCAGATCATCCGCCTGGCCCAGGATCACATGCCGAACAGCGGAGCAAAGCTCATCATCGGTAATACCTGCCTTCTTCGAGGCTCGTAAATCAGTCTGTCTTGAATAATTATTTCGGTCCCACTGCCATCCACAATGGTAGGACTAGGTGCTACTACGTTCGGTTCGTAGCAACCCGCGCTACGCCGTTGATCTGAGCAGAGATGGCGCGTCACCTCATCCCGTCCGCTGATGCGGGGCATCCTTGGCTACCGCGCCGCTGGCGCCGCGGCTCCAATCCGTAACTGCAGCACATGCGCCGCTTCCTGACCTGCCGGAGCAACCATCAGCTCCTCCCCGGGACGCAGTGCCATCACATCGCCCGCCTGCAAGGTAGCTCGTTCTTCCCTCCCCGCCCTGCGTACCACGGTAGTGATGGGCGAGAAAGCGACGATCACCGAGGGGTCTTTCGCCCCAGCAATCGTGCAGCTCTGCGGCCCCACACAGATCGTCCGCAGGATCGACAGGCCGGGAACCTCGAACTCCGTCGCCGCCAAGGCATGCGCAAGGTCCGCCGGCGCCGCGCCACGCGCCTGCATGTCAGCCTGCCCCAGCTCGACCCCAGGCAGCTCGACCCGTAGAAAATCCGATTCCACGTCTCCAAGATTCTCGACCGAGTGCCGTTCGATCCGCCCCTTGTTCACCCGAAAGGCGCCCTTGTGCGTGGGCGGCCGAACTACCGCAAAGGCGCCGCCTTCCTCATGCACAAAGCGAACCGGACCGGCGTCATTCAGGTAGACATACACCGTCGCGGTTGCCGGATGATCATGCACCGCGACCTTCTCGTGCGGCCCGTAGTGCACCCGAATCACCTTGGCGTACGGTTGCTCCAGGACGGTCTTGTAGTTTCCCGCCGGCGGTAGCGTTTCACCGCGTACCGCGCATAGAGCAGGACCTCGCCACCCGGACGCGAGGAGGCCCGCCAGCATGAGCGTACGGAATCGAATCACCATTCACCTCTCCAGCCTGCCAACTCGGCCCGTCGTCCATCACTTTATCCCTGAACCGAGCCGACCATCACGGGAACCACGGCGAGTCGCGACTCTCGCAGCCGCAGGCCGAAGACACCCCACGAAGTGGGCGCCTCCCGCGTAGGGGGTCTTGCCCTACACTCACTTCCTCCCACGCTCCGCGCAGAACGTCCGTCATCGAGAGCGACTCGGCTCGACCCATACCGCAGGGGAAGTGAATCCCGCGCGAGGGCTCTGGCCTTGCACGCGGTAAACTGGCGAAGACGCCGAAACCCCTGGCGACCCTCCCAGCAGGAACTCACCCATGAGCACAGAACTCCAGACCACCACCGGCGCAGCCCTCGCCGAAGCCGCCCGTGACGCGGGCCTCCTCGTCCTCTCTGCGGAGGCGGGTACCGACTTCCACCACCAGCCCACCGCGCGTCTGACCCTGGCCCTCACTCCCGATGCCCCCGAGCCCCGCCGGCTCCACCTCGAGATGACCGAGGGCTTCGACATCGCCGCCGGCCCGCTCGCCCAGCAGCTCGCCGAGCACCTGCGCGAGGCGGCCCGCCGCCTGGTCAACCCCCGCCCGGACGTCTACGTCACCTCCGCCGGTATCCCTCTCCGCTTCGCCGGCTTTGAGTGGCCCTTCCATCGCTCCACCTCCGGCGCCGACACCTACATCGTCCACGGCGTCGTCCATCTTGAAGATGGCTCCGGCAGCCCGCTCCACACCAAGGTCTCCGCCAGCATGACCGTCACCTTCGCCGAGGTCGTCTCTGCCGCTGAGCAGCCCTACGCCGAGAGCTTTATCTACAACGCCATCCGCAAGACCTACGACTATGGCCAACTCGAGTTCCTCAAGAGCGGCAACCGCCAGCCCGTCCCGGTCACCATGCGCTACTACAGCCGCTGGCAAAACCGCTTCATCTTTACCGACACCGACGACCGCGGCCGCACGGAGTTCCTGGCCATGAAGCTCTACTGGCTCTCCGGCGTTCTCGGCAATCGCCAGCCCATCTGGCTTGCCGACCCCCGCGACGCCCAATACCTCAACACCACGCCTGAACAGCTCATCAAGCTGGCCACCGAGCTGCACAAGGAAGGCCTGGCCGCCAGCGCCCCCGCGCTTGGCGCCCAGTACGCCGCCGCCACCCCCCTGCTGCTCGACCGTGCACCCGTCTACCAGCAGAAGCTAGCCGAGGCGCTCGACGCCCTCAAGCCCACCTTCAACGAGGAGATGCGCGGCGGCCACACGAACATGTAGCCATGCCGCGCGCCGGCTTTTTTTAGGCGTGCTTGACTGGACCGGGAAAGTCTTTCTTCAAAGGAACACGATGCGTATCAACAGCACCGGCATCTACAGCACGCGTGACTACGCTGTTGCCGAGGTCACGCAGGTGAAGCAGGAGTTTTGCGTCGGCTTTGTCAGAAGAGGAAGCGACAAGCCATACATCGCCGTCTGGCATGTCGCCGATGGAACCAAGTTCAGTCCCGGGCCGAAGGATGATCTCGTCGAGTTTCTCGACTCCAGCAGGTCTGAGCCGATTCCGTCCGTTCAGTAGATTGCTCTGCTTTGGCGTTCTACTTTGGCTATCACCATCTTTCAGAGCATGTGCGGGAAAACGCACCTCCGAAGGCCATAACACGAGGCGCCTGCCCGCCTCAGAAAACCACACGTTGAACTTCTTCCGCATGCGGACAGGTGCCGCAAGTCTTCCCCGCTAGAGCACAGGCGCTCCGCACTTCGCGCAGAACCGCACCCCCTCCGCAACCACCTCGCCACAGGTGCTGCAGTGGCGCGTGGCAGCCGCCTGGCCCGCCGGCCCCGGCAGCGCCTGCCCCGAGAAGCCCCCCGCCAACCCCCGCACGCTAGCCGCCAGCATGGTCGCCCGCTCAAAGTTGTACCGGCGCACCCGCGCCGGCATGAAGAGCGCCTCAATCACCCCCAGAATGGCCGGGACCCCCGTAAAGAAGAACAGCAGGTACGTCACTCCCAGCCCCGTACGCTT
>DASWUY010000410.1:0-1704 GCA_036401435.1 Acidobacteriaceae bacterium
TCGGCTGCGATGCCACCAGGCTGCCGGCCTGCAGCGCGTTCTGCAGCAGGAACAGCGATCCGACGCCGACTACGGCCACGCCGTAGATGTGCCAGCTGGTGAAGAACCGCACTGCTCCGTTGTCGAGGTCGGACACCGCGTTCTTCATCAGGGCCGCGGTCAGCGCGTAGCCGCAGGCAGCGGCCAGCCCGAGCAGCGCCGCCCGGGGCTCGCCCTTGAGGCCCAGGGACAGGATGATCAGCACGGCCTCGAAGGCGGCGGTGGCGATGAGCACGAGTACCCAGCTGGTGTCCTGCGCCGTGCTGATCGCACCGGTCGGCTGGGCGAGCGCGAGTCCGACGCCGAGCGCGGCCGTAGTGAGGCCGATGGCGGCCCAGGGCAGCCGCTTGAGCGCCGCCCGGTTGTGGTTGGCCAGCGCGGCGAGGACCAGGGTCACCGGGAGCTCGATGATGAAGATGGGCTGCACCAGGGCAATCGGGCCGGTGGCCAGCGCGGCTGCCTGGGCCACCGACGCGACGATGACCATCCCGATCCCCGCGAGCCAGACCTTGCGTCTGACCAGGTCGGCGATCAGCGAGAAGTGCATGGACTCTTCCGACGGGACCTGGGCCGCCGCCTTGCGCTGCAGAACGGCGGCGCAGGCGTTGCTGCTCGCGGTGAGCAGGGCAAAGAAAACGCACAGCATCGTGTGCACCCCGACGGGGTGCACGGGCACGTGGAGGCTGGCCTGGTCCAGGGTGGTCACGCCGGGTTCTTTTTCTGCTCGTTTCGGGTGTTGACGAGATCCGCGAACGGGCGCAGGTTAGCCAGGCTCTCTCCGCGTTTCTCGCGCCATGCCCATTCCCGCTGAATGGCGGAGGCAAAACCGATTCTGATCGCCTCGTTGAATGTTTCGTCCGAGTAGGTGAGAACGCAGCCTAGCAGCGTGTCCAGTTCGGCCTCGGAGATCGCGGAAAGCGGCAGGCGGCCGGTCAGGTGGACGTCGCCGGTGCGGTCGAGGGCGAAGTGCACCCCGTACATGCGGGCACTGCGCTCGAGCAGGAACCGGTAGAAGGCGGCGTGGTTCTCATCCGGCTGGCGGCAGAAGAACGCTTCGACCTGCAGACTGTGGTCCCCGGCAATCAGCCACGTCATCGTGGCGAGCTTGTGCTCGCCCTCTAGGCGGACCAGGAAGGCGGACGGCTCCGGGCGCTCGTAGGCCAGGCCGAGGCTGTCCAGGGCGGCCTGGATGATGTCGCAGGGGGAAGCTTGGCCGGCTGCCATGGCGGTCATGCCCCGACCCGGGCTGCTGCCTCTTCCATGACATCGGTATACACCCGGGCTAGGCGGTCTACGGTGGCGGACCAGCCGAAAGCGGATGCGTGCCGCCGCGCGCCCGCCGACAGGGCCTGCAGCAGGTGCGGCGCCGCGAGCAGGCGCCGGATGGCGGCAGCCCAGTCCGCGGGGTCGTGACCGTCCACCAGGATGCCCGAGTCGCCGTCTTTGACCACCGTGCGCAGCCCGCCCACGCTGGCCGCCACCACCGGGGTGCCGCAGGCCTGCGCCTCCAGTGCTACCAGGCCGAACGACTCCGAGTGGGAGGGGGCGAGCATCACCGTGGCCGCCCGGTACCACTGCGCCAGCTCTTCCTGCGGGCACGGGGGCTCGAACCGCACCACGTCGCCAAGGCCGAGCCGGGCGGCCAGCTCGCGCATCCGGTCCGGG
>DASWUY010000411.1:0-20831 GCA_036401435.1 Acidobacteriaceae bacterium
CAGGCGGTCGCCGGGCGCGAGCGTGGTGTGCTCGGCGCGGTAGTGGCAGCCGGGCAGCAGGCCCAGCGGCGGGCCGCTCGCGTCTACCAGGCGCAGCCCGGCGGGCGTGAGCAGGCATGCGGGGTTGTGCCCGGCATTGATGAACTCAAGCGCGCCGGTGGCGGTGTGGACACGCACGAAGATGGCGGTGACGTAGCGGCGGCGGGCCTCCGGGCCCTCCTCCCACTGCTGCTGGCCGAGCCGGCAGGCCAGCTCCTCCAACCCCAGTCCCTGGCGCACCAGGGCACGAAAGGCAGAGCGGAACGAGGTGCAGACCAGCGCCGAGGCCAGCCCCTTGCCGGCCACGTCCGCGACCACGATCAGCTGCGAGCCATCTGCGGCCGCGACCACATCAAAGTAGTCGCCGCCCACTTGGTAGCAGGCGCTGGAGCGGGCAGCGAGCGAGTAGCCGTCGAGCACGGGCAGGGTCTGCGGCAGCAGGCTCTGCTGGATGGTGCGGGCGGCGTCGAGGTCCTGCTCCAGACGCGCCCACTCCAGGCGCCGCTGGTGGTGCATGGCGTTTTCGACAGCGAGCGCGGTTTGCAGCGCCAGGCCCTCGAGGAAGTCGCGCTCGTAGAGAGACAGCTGCTGGCCCTCGCCGAGCACCAGGACCATCTCCGAGAGGACGCTGCCGTCCCGTGCCAGCAGGGGGACGACGGGGTCGAGCGGCCCGGGCTCGTCGGGCATGCTGCCGTACCCGGCCCTGGGCTGGGTGAAGTAGGCGCCTTCAAGCTCCAGCTCCAGCACCGCGATGCGGGCCGCCTGCTCAAGCACCCGGACGAGCTCAATGGTGGAGTGGACGGCGCGCGAGGCCTCAAGCAAGGCCTGCAGGCGCACCACCTGCTGCTCCAGCGGCAGCGCCGTGTCCTGGACGTGTGGGAGCGTGGTTGGCTGGTTCATCGTGGTTTGAGCGGTCCTCGGCGGCGGTATGGCGAGCGCACCTGAAGTATATGGGTGCGCGGCGCGCATGTCGGGGAAATATGGCCGGAGACGCTGGGTCGTCAAGGGGCAGAAGCACCCGCTCGCTCCGACCGCCCGGGGCGGCCGACCTGGCCCGGCAGGGCGAAGCGGCGCCTTTGCGCCCGGCCACACCAGGATGGCGTGCCCGAACATACGCGCGGGCTGCATCTCGGCTAAGCTCAGCATCGGAGAGCTTAGCTGTTCGCCATGCAGGCCTGTGCAACCATGCCGATGCCCCTGACCCGCCGTGGCCCTCTGGGTAGCGGGCGATGATGGCCGCGACCGAGCCCCTGGGCACGGCGCTCTTTGTGGCCGGCTTCGGGCTGGTGCTGGGCATGCGCCACTCGACCGACCCGGACCACGTGGTGGCCATGTCGACCATCGTGACCCGGCAGCGCACGGTGCGCGGCGCGGCGCTGATCGGCACCCTGTGGGGCCTGGGCCACACGGTGACCATCTTTGCTGTGGGCTGCCTGATCATCCTGTGGGGCGTGGTGATCCCGCCACGCATCGGCTTGTCGATGGAGTTCAGCGTGGCGCTAATGCTGATCCTGCTGGGGGTACTGAACCTGACCGGCGTGATGCAGAGGATGGTGGCGCGCTTTTCGCCGCACGACGTGGGGCTGCACGCGGCGGCACCGCTGGACAGGCGGAGGATGAGCCTCTACCACTGGCTACGGCCACTGGCGGTGGGCCTGGTGCATGGGCTGGCCGGCTCGGCTGCGATCGCGTTGCTGGTGCTCTCGACCATTCACAACCCGGCGTGGGCGGTGGTGTACCTGGTCATCTTCGGCGTAGGCACCATGCTGGGCATGATGTGCATGACGATGGTCATGGCGCTGCCCATGGTGCTGGCCGGGGACAGGCTGCCCGCCATCAGCCGCTACCTGGGGGTGGCCTCGGGGCTGGTCAGCGTCTGCTTCGGCACCTTCCTGGTCTACCAGCTGGGATACGTGGGAGGCCTCTTTACCAGCCATCCGCACTGGACGCCGCAGTAGGGTGTTGCGCGATCAAGCCGGAGTGCCCGACCCGGTAATGGCTTCGCCGATCAGCGGCGGGGGGTGCTGCCGTTCGTCGCCGATGGTGATGGCGGGCGCGAGGAGGCGCAGCGGCTCAGCCAGGCGGGACTCGGTCGCGGCGTAGAGGGTGCACAGGGCGTCGCCGCTGGTGACCGTGTCGCCGAGCTTCACATGCATGGCCAGGCCGGCGTGCGGGTCAATGCCGGAGTCCGGGGTGCGGCCGGCGCCGGTGCGCTGCACCGCCCACCCGATGGCGGTCGTGTCCATGGCGGTGACAAAGCCGCTGCTGCCCGCGCGCAGGACGGATTGGGCACCGGGTGCGTGATGAGCGGCCGCCGCATCGAGCACGCGCAGGTCGCCCCCTTGCGCGGCGACGATCTCGCGAAACTTCTGCCACGCGGCACCCGTGGCCAGCAGCGCCTCGGCGCGCGCCCGGGCGGCGTCCAGGCTGGGGAAGGCGTCGTGCCCTCCAGCCGGGTTCAGGCCGCCCAGCAGCAGCATCCACGCGGCCAGCTCAAGGGACAGGACGCGCAGATCCTCGCTGAGAGGTGGCCGCTGACCCTGGAGCAGCGCGCAACACTCGGCTACTTCGATCCAGTTGCCGGCTGTCTGGCCGAGCGGCTGGCTCATCTCGGTGAGCAGGGCGACCGTGCGCGTGCCGCAGCGCTCGCCGGTTTCGACCATCAGCCGGGCCAGGAAGCGCGCCTGCTCCCGGTCACGAAGAAACGCGCCCGAGCCCGTCTTCACGTCGAGTACCAGGGCATCGAGCCCGGCGGCCAGCTTCTTGCTCATGATGGAAGCGCAGATGAGGTAGGGGCTCTCGACGGTCGCGGTGCGGTCACGCAGCCCGTAGAGGGTGCGGTCGGCCGGCACCAGCGACGCGCTCTGCCCGACCAGGCAGGCGCCCGTCTTCTCAAGCACCGCGTACATCTCGGCCAGCGAGAGCGAGGTGCGGAAGCCGGGAATCGACTCCAGTTTGTCGAGCGTGCCGCCGGTGTGGCCGGGCGCCCGGCCGCTGATCATCGGGTCCAGCAGGCCGGCGGCGGCGGCGATGGGGGCGACGAGGAGCGAAGTCTTGTCGCCGACGCCGCCAGTGGAGTGCTTGTCCACGGTGCGCCGGCCCAGCCCGCGCGCATCGAAAGTCTGGCCGGAGAGCCGCATGGCTTCCGTGAGGGCGCCGAGCTCTTCCAGCGTGAGCCCGCGATGGAAGACCGCCATCAGCCAGGCGGCCAGCTGCGCCTCGGCGATGGAGCCATCGGCCGCGCCGGCTACCAGCCACAGGATCTCGGAGGGCGTCAGCGCCTCGCCGTCCCGGGTCCTGCGAATGAGATCGACTGCCTGCATCGGCGCCCGGATTACTGGTTCACGCCGCTGGCCAGGAAGCCGCCATCGACGACGAGCACCTGCCCGGTGACGAAGGAAGCGGCGTCGGAGGCCAGGTAGAGCGCCGCGCCCACCAGCTCTTCGGTCTGGCCAAAGCGGCCCATAGGGGTGCGCATCAGCAGCTCCTTGCCGCGCGGGGTGCTGTCCAGCAGCTCGGCGTTCAGCGCGGTGCGAAAGACTCCTGGGGCAATCGCGTTGACCAGCACGCCGTGGCGTGACCACTCGACTGCGAGCGAGCGGGTGAGCGAGGCGACGGCGGCCTTGCTGGCGGCATAGGCGGCGACCTCGTGCAGGGCGACAAAGGTGTTCAGCGAGGCGATGTTGACGATGCGCCCATAGCCGCGGTCAAGCATCGGCTTGCCAAAGACCTGGCAGGCCCGCAGCGTGCCGGTGAGGTTGGTGTCGAGGATCTCTGCCCACTCCTCTTCGGGCATGGTGAGGGTAGGGGTGCGCTTGATCCTGCCTGCGCAGTTGACCAGAATGTCGACTTTGCCGAACTCCTGGAGCACGGCCGCGGCGAGTGCCTCGACGGTGGCGCGCTGGCGCAGGTCAGACGGGACGCGGAGCGTGCGGCGGCCGAGCGCCTCAATCTCTTGCGCTACCTCGTCCACGTTCTCCTGCCGGCGCGCGGAGGCGATCACATCGGCGCCTGCTTGGGCCAGGCCCAGCGCGAGCGCGCGCCCGATGCCGGAGGTGCCGCCGATTACGACTGCCGTCTTGCCTTCAAGCGATATCAGGGGTGTGGTCATCCGTCTCCCGGGAAAATGTCAAGCGAAGCGGGCCCGGTGCGCCCACAAACCGAGGCCCGGGTTGGCGATGTAGTAGATGCGCTCGCCATCGACGAGGTTCTCGCCGTGGCGGAGGGTGGCGGGATCGTAGCGGGCGCTGATGGCGGCGAGGTCGCCGAAGCGGAAGTTTACCCCCTCCACCTCGTCGCGTGTCAGCTTGCCGGGGCACCAGGTGATGCGAAAACGGCCCTCGGAGGAGCCATGGATCAGGTGCGCGGCGGCGCTCAGGTCGCCGGCCAGGTCGGCGTTCTGCTCGACCGCGGCCAGCGTCGCCGGCGTTCCCCGGTAGCCGTATTGGCGGATCAGCTGGTCGATGCCGGGATCTTCTCCAAACTCCTGGACGCCGGGCGCCAGAATGATCAGCTCCGCGTCGTCAGCAAGCGCCATGCGGGTGCGGTAGATGGCCTTGTTGCCCAGCCAGGTGCTGTGAAACTCGTGCGGGTCGAGATAGACGACGGCCTTGTGGATGGGCTCAGCCAGCATTTCGAAGTTCACCTGCAGACTGAGCGCAGAGGCCTGCTCAAAGCACTCGTGGTCGTCGCCGATGTAGAGCCCGCGGACCACGGTGCCGCCGTCCGGGCTGCGGCCGATCACGGTCAGCACGTAGACGATGGGCAGCTGCCGCAGGAAGTGGTCGGCGGCGTAGTTGAGCACGGCGCGGACCGGGTTCTGCGCGCGGCCCATGATGCGCTCCATGCCGTAGACCGCGCCCAGGTAGTGGCTGCGATTGATGCCCTCGCGGCCGCCGGTGCCGATGAGGATGTTCTTGTTGTAATTGGCCATCCCGATGACCTCGTGCGGCACCACCTGCCCGATGGAGAGGATGAGGTCGTGGCCGCCGTGCGCGATGAGGCGGTTGACCTGCGCAGGCCAGGGGTAGTGCAGCCGGCCCTCGGACTGGTGCTCGATGAAGTCTGCCGGCACCTCGCCGAGCGTGGTCACATCGGTGCGCCAATGGTGCACGCGCACCTTCTCCTGGGGCAGGTCGCCAAAGATCCAGGCCAGCTGCCCAGGGGTCATGGGGGCGTGGGTGCCGAGCGCGGGCAGCACGGCCTCGAGGCGGTCCTGGTAGTAGTGGTAGGCGAGCCGCGTCAGCTTGCCGGCACGCGAGAAGGCACGGGTCTGGTCGGGCGGCACGGCCAGCACCCGCTGCCGGGGCCCCAGCTTGTCGAGCGCCTGGTAGAGCAGGCTGGCGAGGGCCTCCGGCGCAATCTCCATCTCCGCACCGCCGGTGGCCAGGTAAAGGCTCATGCCGGCACCTGCACACGCCTGAGCCGCGGCGCGAGCCCGCGCAGCAGGACGATCGAGAGCAGGTACACGCCGGAAGAGATGCTGAACAGCGCCGCATAACTGTGGGTCAGCTGCAGGATGCGTCCGGCACTGATCGAGAAGAGCACGCCGCCCACCGACCCGGCCATGCCGCCGATGCCGACCACCGCGCCTACGGCCGTGCTGGGGAACATGTCAGAGGCGGTGGTGAAGAGGTTGGCCGACCAGCCCTGGTGCGCGGCCGTGGCCAGGCTGAGCAGGGCGATAGCCGCCACCATGGAGTGCACATGGGTGGCGAAGAAGATCGGCAGGGCGAGGATGGCGCACACCAGCATCGCCGACATGCGCGCGGTGGCCGCACCCGCACCGGCGCGGGTGAACACGTTGGGCAGCCAGCCGCCGCCGATGCTGCCTATGGCGGAGATGTTATAGACCACGATCAGCGGCAGCCCGAGATGGGACAAGCCGAGGTGGAAGCGCTGGTCGAAGAAGGAAGGCATCCAGAAAAGGTAGAACCACCAGATGGGGTCGGTGAGGAACTTGGCCAGCACAAAGGCCCAGGTCTGTCGGTAGGTCAGCAGCTGGAGCCAGGGAATCTGCGGGCCCATCTGTGCCGCGGCCTGCTGGTAGATGTGCCGCAGTTCCTCACCGGTGAGCGTGGGGTGCTCATGCGGCTTGCGATAGTGGGCGTACCACCACGCAATCCAGATGGCGCTGAAGAGTCCGGTGGCGAGGAAGGCTGCGCGCCAGCCAAACCGGATCGTGATCCAGGGGATGATGGCCGGCGCAAGGATGGCGCCGACATTTGCTCCCGAGTTGAAGATGCCAGTGGCGAGCGACCGCTCGCTCTGCGGGAACCAGTCGGCCACCGTCTTGATAGCGGCAGGGAAGTTGCCCGCCTCACCCAGCCCCAGGAAGAAGCGCGCCACGCCGAAGCCGAAGGCCGAGCGGGCCAGCGCATGGGCCATCGCCGCCAGGCTCCAGGTACCCATGATGAGCGAGTAGCCGAGGCGCGAGCCAAGCTTGTCGACCAGGCGCCCTGCGCCCACCAGCCCCAGCGCATAGGCCACCTGGAAGGCGGCGATGATGTAGCCGTAGTTGGTCTCCGTGAGCCCGATGCTGTGCTGCAGGGTGGGCTTGAGCAGCCCGATGACCTGGCGGTCCATGTAATTGATCGAGGTGGCGGCAAAGAGCATGCCGCAGATCGTCCATCGCACCCGCCCTATGCGCGCCTTGGCCGGCATGGCGGCCGCGTCCAGAGGCTTCATCCCGTGGCGGCGTCCAGCCGGTAGGCCTTGCGCACCAGCGTCTGCGTCAGCTCCCGCGCCAGTTCAAAGGCCTCGTCTTCCTCCAGCCTGTGCTCTGCAACCAGCCTGGCCAGGAAGGCGCAGTCGATGCGCCGCGCGACATCATGCCGGCCGGGGATGGAGAGAAAGGCGCGAGTGTCGTCATTGAAGCCGACGGTGTTGTAGAACCCTGCTGTCTCGGTGACATATTCGCGGAAGCGCATCATGCCTTCCGGGCTGTCGTGGAACCACCAGGGCGGCCCCAGGCGCAGGCACGGGTAGTGCCCGGCCAGGGGCGCGAGCTCGCGGCTGTAGGTGGACTCATCGAGGGTAAACAGGATCAGCGTGAAGCCGCGCTCGTTGCCGAAGGCCTCGAGCAGCGGGCGCAGGCCGTTCACGTAGTCGGTCCGGGTGGGAATGTCGGCGCCGATGTCGCGCCCGTATCGCTCATAGAGCGGGCGGTTGTGGTTGCGCGCGCTGCCCGGGTGCAGCTGCATCACGAGGCCGTCGTCGACGCTCATGCGCGCCATCTCCGTGAGCATCTGGGCTCGAAACTGCTCCTCTTCGACCAGGTCCGCGGTGCCCAGGAAGACCTTGCGATAGAGCGCTGCGGCCGCTTGCTGGTTGAGGTCGAGCGTGCGCGCGGTGGGGTGTCCGTGGTCGGTCGCAGTGGCGCCCATGCGGCGGAACCAGGTGCGCCGCGCCCGCAGCGCGGCAAGGTACCCGGTCCACGAGCCGGTGTCCTCGTTTGTCATCTCGCCCAGGCGCGCCAGATTCTCGCGAAAGCCGGCAAATTCCGGGTCCACGACCGGGTCTGGCCGGAAGGTGGGCAGCACCCGCCCTGCCCAGCCGGAGTCGCGAATGGCCTGGTGATCCTTGAGGCTGTCGAGCGGCGAGTCGGTGGTCGCGAGCACCTCCATGTGGAAGCGGTCGTAGAGGGCGCGCGGAAGAAACTCCGGCGTGCGCAGCCGCGCTGCAATGTGGTCGAAGTACTCGTCCGCGTTCGCTTCCGACATCCGCTCCTCGAGCCCGAAGAGCTTCTCGAACGAGTAGTCGAGCCACATGCGCGTGGGGGTGCCGCGAAACAGAAAATAGTGCCGGGCAAAGAGGCGCCAGACGCGGCGCGGGTCCTGCATCACGGCCGCGCCAATCTCCAGCTCTTCGAGCGACAGGCCCTGGCTGTAGAGCATGCGGTAGATGTAGTGGTCAGGCTGGACGAAGAGCTTGGCCGGATCAGGGAAGGGCTCATTCCTCGCAAACCAGGCGGCCTGGGTGTGCCCGTGCGGGCTGACCAGGGGCAGGTCGCGAATGCTCGCATAGAGGGTGCGGGCGATGCTGCGCACGCCGGGATCGGGGGGGAAGAGGCGGTCGTCGTGTAGCAGGCTCATCTGAAACTCAATCCGGAACTCGATGCGGGCGGGCGCGCGGCTGTTTGCCCTGGGAACGCCTGCCCGAAAGCCCAGCATACACGGGGCCTGTCACGGTCTGCGGCTGGCTGCAGATGCAGCGCAGGCGCTCAGTGCGCCATGCGCGGCATAGGTACTTTCTTGATGGTCACCGTGGCAGCGCGTGACCGCGCTCCCTGCCCGTTCGCGTTGACCGCCATCACCGTGTAGTCGACCGAGCCGGTCTCAAAGGCAGGCTCGGTGAAGGTGGGCCGGGTCAGCCCGGAGGCGATGGTATGAGCGGCGCCACCCTGGGTACTTTCCACCGTGTAGCTGACGGCGCCCGCTACCTCGCTCCACTCGATCGCGACCAGGTGCCCCTTGATGGCCGCATGCACCTCGGCGGGCGCCGTGGGCGGCGGGCCGTCAGGCAGCAGGCCATACACGCACATCTGTCCGGTGCCTGTATTTTCGGTGCCGAAGCTGGCCAGGTAGACCTTGCCGTTGGCCACGGTCGGCGGCGCCATCTTGGCATAGTTGCTGCAGTCGTCGCGCGCGCGCACCTCGTAGGAGTTCCACAGCTCGTGCCCGATGTCATCCGCATCGTAGGCGTGCAGGATGCCGGGCCGCGACTCGTGCCAGGAGTCGCCGGTGGCATGGATAGCCGCCCACAGTATGCCGTCGCGATCCCCGTTGGCGGAGAGTGAAAGCATGGCGCCCGGGTGACCCTCGTTCTGGTCGGGCCGGGTCATGACCGGCGTCTCGTCCAGCCTGCCGTTCTCCAGACGGTACACGCGCTCCTTGTCCCGCTGCCCCCATACGTACAGCAGGTCGCCGCGCTTTGCGCTCTTCCAGTACACCAGGCTGTGGATGTGCGAGCTGGTGGCCTTGAAGTGCTGCACCGCGTGCTCATCGCCCAGGTGCCCCAGGTGCTCGGTGTCGACCACGTAGAGCACCCCTTCCTTGCCGCCGCCGATGGCCAGGTGCTGGCCGGGAATCAGGGTGGGGCCGGAGGAGTCCAGGTCGTTGTCATCCTTGTCCAGCTGCACGTGATTGGTGGGCGTAAACCAGTCCACCAGCTTCATCTGCGGGTCAAGCTTGAGAAAGCTTTCGCTGAACTGGTCGGTGCCGTTCCAGCTGCCGTTGCCGGTGATGAAGTAGAGGTTTCCTTGGGCGTCGACCGAGGGCGGCTGGCCTGACTGCCAGATGCTCGCGCCCTCACCCCCGGGCGAGGTGTTGAAGACCCCGGTCTGCGTGAGCGTGGCCGCGTCATAGCCCAGCAGGTACCCGTGGTAGGGCTCCTTGTCGCAGTGCGACGCGTAGCCGACGTACACCCCGCTGCCGGCCAGGAAGAGCGCCGGGCGCTGGTTCTGCATTAGCGCATCAAAGCCCGGTGCCGCAATCACCGCAGGGCTGTGCGGCAGGTCGGCGCCCGTGCCCGGGTCGAGCGCATGCAGGCGCTGCTCAAAGCCGCCGCCTGCGCGCGTGAGCGCCACCACGTACAGGGCATTCTTTGCCGCGTTGATCACCGGCGTACCGATGATGCCCATGCTGCCGTTGATATCCAGGCAGCCAAAGTCCGCGTCATGCAGGTTGGCCGGGGTGCCGAAGTTCACATGCCACAGGGGAGCAGGGTGGGTGGCATCGTTTGCGTCAAAGGCGTAGACGCTGTTGTTCACCGTCGTGACGTAGACCACGTCGTGGTAGCCGCCGCCGATCCGGATGCGCGTCGCGAGCAGCGGCTGGGTGTAGAGCTGGTCGTCCACCACGCGCTTGAAGAGCATGCCGAAGTGCCGCGCGTTCACCGTGGCCGGCGTCAGCTGCGTCTCGTGCAGGTTGGCGCCGGAGCGCGCGTCGTCGTTGTGGTGCGTCAGCACGTCGACCTGGGCCAGGCCTAGCGAGGGCACGAGCGCAGCCAGCAGAGCCAGCAGCAGCAGCCTGCGCTGAGAGCGGGCGAGCAGAGGGAAGGCAGCAGGCTTGCAAATGCTCATCGTTCAGGAGACTCCAATGGGTGGGGGGACGCGGATCGATGCGGGAGCGGCCGGCCGCTCATGGGATCGACTTCTCCTCCACGCGCGCAAGACTCTGGTCGGGGAGGAACTGGCTGCCGAAGACGCGGAAGTCCGAGACCTGCCGCAGGGTAAACGCAGGCCCCGCCGCAGGCCGCGGCAGGCGCACGCGAAACAGGTCTGCGCCATCCACATCCACGAGCGCAAAGGCCGGCCGCTGGTCGGGCGCGGCGGTGGCTATCTCGATGTGGCTCATCTCGATATTCCTGACGTGGCGCAGAAAGAATCCGGTGGCCGGAAGCGCGCCGAACATGGTCGGCTCCGGGTAGCTTTTCTCTTCTTCTCCGGGCTGCCGGGCAGCCATCGCCGCATCGCCGCCGCCTGCCTGGTGCAGGTACACGTCGCTGATCTTGATGTCTTCAATCGGGTACCCGGGCACGCCGCTCAGGATGGATGGCAGCTGCACGGCGTCATGGCTCGTGATGTTGCTGATGAGCACCCGCCGCAGCGTCCCTACCTTGGCATCGCGAGGGCCGCGCATCCGTTCCCCCAGTCGCAGGAACAGGGGTGAGTTGAGCGTGCCGCGCATGGTCACGCCCACGATGGTGATGTCCTCGCACAGGGCGCCGTCCACGGTCTCAAGCGCAAAGCCGCGCGAGTGCTCAAAGACACAGTTCGAGATGGTGATGTTGCGGAAGCCGCCGTTCGACTCGGTCCCGCACTTGATGCGGCCTGTCGCATACTTGTTGAAGCTCTGGGGCATGCGCTTCCATCTGCCGTCGAGCACAGAGCCGATCTCGTAGGAGCCGGTGACAAAACAGTTGCTGATGGTCACGTTCTCAGTGGGACGCGCGTACCCCAGCGCAAACGAGCTCTTGGGGCAGATCCCGTCATCGATCGGCGAGTTGACTGTGCAGTTGGACACCCGCACGTTGCGGCAGCAATCGATGTCCATGCCATCGCGGTTGGTATCGATCTTCAGGTTGTCAATGGTCAGGTTGTCGACGCCGGTGGCGAGGATGCCAAACCATCCACCCTGCAGGATGGAGAAGTCGCGCAGGATCACGTTGTAACAGTTCTTGAGCGCAATGGCCTTGTTGCCCACGCCGGGCCTGGTCGTGTTCGGCAGGTCCTTGTCGTCGCCATGACCGCGGCTCAGGCCCTTGCCCCAGATCAGCCCCGGCCCCAGGATGGAGAGGTCGTGAACGGCCTCGCCCCACAGCAGGCTGTTATGCCAGTGGTTGTGTCCGTAGTCCTGGTAGGCCTCAAAGGCGTGATCCTGCGGCTCGGCGGCGTCGTACCCGCCGCTCGTGGTTCCTTCGAGCGGCGTCGAGGCGGCCAGGATCGTCGCTCCCTGGTCGAGGTAAAGCGACACATGCGTCTTGAGGCGGATGGAGTAGCAGGCGTAGGTTCCGGCAGGGAAGTAGACTGTCCCGCCGCCTGACGCAGCGGCCGCCTCGATGGCCCGGTTGATCGCCGGGCTGTCGATGGTCGTGCCATCCCCGGTCGCGCCATGGGCCCGCACGCTCACGATGCCGGCGGCCATGGCCCCAGCAGGAGAAGGCGGCACGGCCAAGCCATGCGCCGCGGCCGGCAGGCTCCCCACCACCGCGCCCCGCGCCGCCACCGAAAGCAGCTGCCTGCGATCGAACACGCTTGATCCTCCTTCAGGTTGCCGGGCCCGGCTGGCTGCTCAGGCACCTTGAAGCAGAATCCCCTCTTCGGTGGGGATTGTCAAAGCCGCGCGGGCTGCTTACTGGGATGGGGCAGAGGCGGCCACCTGCCTGGGCCAGCAGCTTCTTGAGCTTGCCCTCGATGTTCGCGTCGCCGATATGCTGGTCCTGCAGCACGCCGTCGCAGTCGATGGTGAAGGTTTGCGGGATGGCTTCCACGCCGAAGTTCTGCGCCATCGGGCCCTTGAACCTGCCGTCGCGATACTGCAGCCAGCTCATGCCGTTCTTCGCGACGAAGTCCTTCCACTTGTGATCGTCCTCATCCGAGTCCAGGCTCACGCTCAGCACCACCAGCGGCTGTCCGGGCGGGTGCCGGAGCGAGGCCCGGAGCGGGGCTGGTGGCGGAGCCGGAGCCGGAACTGGTGACGGGGCTGGTGGCGTTTGCGGCGGCTGGCGCTGGCGCCTGGGCGGCCAGGGGCAGGGTGGCGAAACACAGCAGCCATGTGGCGCGTGCGAGCAGGCAGCGGCCTCCGGGCGCAGGCTGTCTGCAGAGGGGAAGGGGCGGCAGCCTGGAGCCGGAGCCGCTGTAGCATGCGCGCGCTACCACGGGCAGGTCTCGGATGCGTGTGCGGCCGGTTACCCCCTTGCGTCCGCCTGCGTCGCCACGCGGCTAGCCCCGCCTGCGCCTTGCGGCCCGTAGCGCGCTCTCGCCCAGGATCGCCATCAGCCCCAGCCCCAGCGCCAAGGCGCGCGCGTGCACGCCCAGCCGCAGCGCCGGCAGCAGCAGCCACACCACCCCGATCCAGGCGAGGCTGCCGAGCGCCAGGCCGGCATCCTCGACAAAGAGCCCCATCAGCTCGGCGGCGACGCGACGCACCCGCAGCCACAGCCACTCCATACCCGCAGCCATCATGCCCGCCTTCAGACCCGCACCGGGGCCGCAGCCGCCTGTGCGCGGCAGGCTGGCACCAGCGCGACGGCCAGCAGCAGGTAGACCCCCACCAGCCCGGGCAGCGACCAGTCCGAGCCCGGCCAGGCCAGCCCTAGCCCCTCCCCGGCCCAGAAGGTGCCGAAGGCGGACAAGAGCACGCCCACCACAAACTTGAGCGCATTCTCGGGCACCCGCACCAGGGGTCGGTGTAGCGCCACGCCCAGGGCAGCCACCACCACCAGCGCGGCCAGCGCGCCCAGGCTGGCCCGCACCAGCTCCGCGTGCAGTCCCGCCCCCAGGGCCATCACCAGGAAAACGACCTCCGTGCCCTCGAGCATGGTGATGTGGAAGCAGGCGGCGAAGGCCACCCTGTCCCGCCCGGCCGGGCTCCCTGGGGCTCCCGTGCGCATGGCCGCCTCGCTCCTGGCATACGCGGCGGCCTCATCGTGCAGAGGGATGAGCCCGGCGGCCCGCAGCACGGCCTTGCGCAGCCATCGGAGGCCAAAGAGCAGCAGCAGCACGCCCACCCCGGCCTGCAGCAGGTGCAGCGGTATCCGCGCAAGGGATGCGCCGAAGACCAGGACGATGGCCGCGAGCACACCCAGCGCCGCGGCCGCCCCGGCCAGCGCCGGCCGCCAGCCCCGCACGCTGCCTACCGCCAACACCACGGTGAGCGCCTCCACGCACTCCACCAGCGACGCCAGGAAGGCGGCCACCAGAGTCGTTCCTGCGTGCAGCAGTCCCATGGCCCTTACTCCCTCTCGCAGGATAACGGCTCGGCACCGCCATCCATCGCGGCCCAGCCATCTCACTTGAATTTTGCCTGCCCGTACCTCCTCTCCGCCCCCTTCCCTCATCCTTACTACGCGGAGGAAACAATGGGCATTCTCGATTCGATCGAATCACTTGCGGGCGGAGCCGGGCAGCAGGGCGGGGAGCAGGCCGGAGCCGTACCCCAGGAGCAGCAGTCGTCGGTTTCGCGGGCGCTTTTGACCGAGATACAGGGGCACCCTGGCGGGGTCGGCGGCATGCTCGACCAGTTCCGTCAAAACGGCATGGGCAGCCACGTCGATTCCTGGGTGAACAGTGCGCCCGGCCAGGGCGTGCCTCAGCAGCTCAGCCCGCAGCAGGTGGAGCAGGGCACCGGGTCGTCCATGCTGGGCTCGATTGCGCAGCGTACCGGCCTTCCCCCGCAGGCTGTCACCATGGCGCTGACCACCGTGCTGCCGCTCATCATGCAGCACATGACGCCCAACGGCCAGATTCCCGGCCAGGGCGAAGTGGGCGGGATGGCGCAGGGGCTGCTCTCGAAGCTGTTCTAGAACGGGGCACGCGTGCAGCAGCGGCGGTCCCCCGACCCGCGCTGCCGTGGCGCTTCTGCAGCTTTCAGGGTGGCAAATCGCGCTCGCACCAAGGGCAGCTTTCGGTCTCCTGGAATGCTACCCTCGGGTGTGGCTGAATCGACGCAACACTCCAGCGCCATGCCCGTGAACCTTGCCGCCCCGGCCAGTTCCCCGGCCCACCCGGGCCCGCTGCCCGGCGAGCAAGCGCCCTCGCGCTTTGTGCGCGCCTGCCTGCGCAGGCCGGTAGACCGCACGCCTGTGTGGTTCCTGCGCCAGGCCGGGCGGTATATGCCGGAGTACCAGGCGGTGCGCCGTCACCACTCGCTGCTCGACATCTGCAAGCGGCCCCAGCTCGCGGCCGAAGTTACCATCACCGCGGCCGAAAAGCTCGGCGTCGACGCGGCCATCATCTTTGCCGACCTGCTGCTGCCGTTCGAGTGCATGGGGCTCGATTTCGAGTTCCATGCCGGCGAGGGCCCGGTCGTCCACCAGCCGGTGCGCACCCCGGAGGCGGTAGAGCGGCTGCGTACCGATCGCCCGTCGGAACTGGGCTACGTGGCCGAGGCCATTGCGCGGGTGGTGGCGCACTTTGCCCACCGCCGCCATGACGACACCGCGGACGCGCTGGGCATTATCGGCTTCTGCGGCGCGCCCTTCACGCTGGCCAGCTACATGATCGAGGGCTCAGGTTCCCGGCAGTACATCCATACCAAAACCCTGATGTACCGCGAGCCGGACGCCTGGCGCCGGCTGCTCGAGAAGCTGGCCACCGTGCTCCGCGCCTATGCCCAGCAGCAGGTAGACGCAGGCGCGGACGTGATCCAGATCTTCGACAGCTGGGCCGGCGCGCTCTCTATCGCCGACTACCGCGAGTTCGTTCTCCCCATCACCCGCACCCTGGTCCGTGAGGTGCAGGCCATGGGCGTTCCCGTCATCTACTTCGGCGTGGATACGGCGAGCCTGCTGCCCAGCATGCGCGAGACCGGCGCCGACGTGCTCGGCCTGGACTGGCGCACCCCGCTCGGCCGCGCCTGGCGCGAGCTCGACTACTCCTGCGCGGTGCAGGGCAACCTCGACCCCATCACCCTCTTTGCCGGGCCGGAGCTGATCGAGCGCCGCGTGCAGCAGGTGCTTGACGAGGCGGCGGGCCGCCCGGGCCACATCTTTAACCTGGGCCACGGTATCGTGCCCGGCACGCCGGTCGAGCACGTGCAGCAGGTGGTCCAGTACGTGCGCAGGCAGGGCCGCCCCGCCGGCAAGGTCAGCCGATGAGCGCCGGATCGACCGCCATCCTGCTGCTCGCGCACGGCACGCCCGACGAGCTCACAGATATTCCCAAGTACCTTGACAACGTCGTCAGCGGCCGCGCCATGCCGCAAAGCGTGGTTGACGAGATCACCCACCGCTACGGCCTGATCGGCAAGAGCCCGCTCACCGCGCTTACCCTTGAGCAGGGGCGGCTGCTCTCGGCTGCGGTTGGCCTGCCCGTCTACGTAGGCATGCGCAACTGGAAGCCCTACATCGCCGACACGGTACGCCAGATGAAGGCGGACGGCATCACGGACGCGGTCGCCATCTGCCTGGCCCCGCAGAACTCGCGTACCAGCGTGGGGCTGTATCGCCGCGCCGTGCTCTCTGAGGCCGCGGGCGCCGAGGGGAGCGCCATCCGCATCGACTTCATCGAGGGCTGGGCCGAGCACCCCAGGCTGGTGGACGCCTTTGCCGAACGCCTGGAGCCGGTGCTGGCTCGGCTGAGCGAGGAGACAGGCGCGCCCGCCGCTGTGTTGTTCACAGCGCACAGCGTCCCCTGCCGCACGATTCAGACACCTGCAGCCCCCGCCCCAGGCACAGCCGCAGCCCCGGCCGAAGCTCCGGCCGCATGGGTCCGCTCTTCGGCCGAGATGCCGAGCGTCCGCCCCACGCCTGCTCCCGATCCCTACCCGGTCGATGCGAAACGCACCGCCGCCCTTGTGGCCGGGCGCCTGGGGCTGCCGGCGGACCGCTGGTTCTTCGCCTTCCAGAGCCAGGGCATGTCCGGCGGCCCCTGGCTAGGCCCCACCGTGGAAGACACTCTCACCGCTCTCCATCGGCAGGGCGTGCGCGCCATCGTCCTCCACACCATCGGCTTCCTCTGCGACCACGTGGAGATCCTTTACGACATCGACATCGCCTTCCGCGAGTACGCGCGCACGCTCGGCATGCGCCTCGAGCGCCCGGCGTCGCTGAACGAGTCCTCCCTGCTCACCGAGGCACTGGCAGACCTTGCCCACGGCGGCCTGGCCCGGCTGGCAGCCGCTCCCGCGCTGCTCACTTCCCGTTGACACCTCCTGCCGCCGGCCCGGCCGAGACCAGCGGGACCGCGGCAGCCACGCATCGGACGCGAGCCCGCCATGGCTGAGCGCCGCATCGCCGTAGTAGGCGCCGGGATGGCCGGGATGGCTGCTGCCTACGAGCTCGCCCGCAGGCTCGGGGTCGCGCTCACCCTCTTCGAGGCCTCGCCGCGCCTCGGCGGCACGGTTGAGACCGTCACCGTGCCCTCGACCTCGGGCGAACCCTTCGTGATCGAGTGCGGCCCTGACTCCTGGGTCTCGGAAAGGCCGGCTGCCCGCGAGCTTGCCGTCGAGCTGGGCCTGGCACTGGTCTACTCAAACGACGCCCGCCGCCGCACCTACCTGGCCCGCGGGCGCGCGCTGCTGCCTATGCCAGAGGGCATGCGCATGATCGTCCCCACGCGCTGGGCTCCTATCCTCGAGTCGCCGCTCTTCAGCTGGCAGGCGCGCCTGGCGTACCTGCGCGAGCCGCGTCGCGCCGAAGAGCTCAAGCAGCATGCGCTGGCTACCGATGCGGACGAGTCAGTGGCCAGCTTCACCCGCCGCCACTTCGGCGAGGAGGCTACCCGCACCATCGCCGGCCCGCTGCTGGCCGGGGTCTTCGGCGGCGATATCGAACAGCTCAGCGCGCGCGCAGTCCTGGCTCCCTTCGTGCGCATGGAGCGCGAACACGGCTCGCTCATCACGGCAGTGATGCAGCGCGCTGCGTTGGAGCGGGCCGCGCCAGACCTGCCTCTCTTCACTACTCTCGCTGATGGCCTGGAGGCACTGATCGACCGCATGGCCGCCGCGCTCGCCCCCACAAGCATCCGGCTCGGCACCGCCGTCACCAGCCTGCGCCGGCACGCGCAGGGATGGACCCTCGGCACCCAGGCGCACGGAGAGGCGCCGCGGGAGCAGACCTTTGACGCCATCCTGCTGGCCACGCCTGCGCACGTTACCCGCGCCCTGCTCCAGCCCATTCATCCGGCCGCGGCCGACCTGCTGCAGATGGATGCGACCTCTGCGATCGTGGTCGCGCTGGCCTTTGAGCGCAGTCGCGCGTCAGCGCTGCGCATCCCCCGCGGCTTCGGCTTCCTCGTGCCGGGCGGGAACCACTCGCCCGCAGCAGAGGCCGGGCCCACCCTGCTGGCCGGCACCTTTCTCGACCAGAAGTTTCCCGGCCGCGCCCCGCAGGGGGCCGTACTGCTGCGCGGCTTCTTTGGCGGTGAGCAGGCCCCGGCCATGCTTGACTGGACAGACGAGCGCATTGCCGAGGCAGCACGCGCCCACTTTGCCCGGCTCGTCGGGCCGCTGCCTTCGCCTGACCACATCGTGGTGCGGCGGTGGCCGCGCTCGCTGCCCCAGTACACGGTCGGCCACGTGGAGCGCATGGCCCGCCTTGAAGGGCTGCTGAACGCCTTCCCAGCAGCGGACCCAGCAGCGTTCCCTGGAGCGGACCCCGCTGAGCGCCCCGGCACGCTACCAGCGATCCGGCTTACCGGCAACGCTTACCACGGCGTCGGCCTGCCCAGCCTGGTCGAGCACGGCCGCTCCGCTGCCCGGGCTCTCGCGGGTCTGGCGTGACGTTTGCCCTGCCCTGCTTCCTGCAGCGCGCCTCTACCCTCTGAACAGCCGCCGCCTGCTGTTTGGTGCGGGCAAAACAGCCAGCGCTCTGCCGCCGTCCTTCCCTACCAAAGCCCCAATCCATCTGTTTAGATATTTTTAGCGCCAGCTTCGCTGCCTTACCGCTGCGCGTTGTTCCTCGCATGGTCACGCGAGACTGCTGCACGCCGGAGGGCTCAAAGCAATTGATGAAGCACACGCGGAAAGTTGTCATTATAGGGGCCGGTCCTGGCGGCCTCGCCTCCGCTATTCTCCTTGCCCGCTCCGGCGTCGACGTCACCGTCATCGAGAAGCGAGGGGTGGTCGGCGGCCGCACCTCCACCATCGTGCAGGACGGCTTCCGCTTCGATACCGGGCCTACGTTCTTTCTTTATCCGCGGGTGCTGCGTGAGATCTTCCTTGCCGCGGGCTTTGACCTCGAAGCAGAAGTGCCCATGGCGCGCCTGGACCCGCAGTACCGCCTGGTCTTTGGCGCAGGCGGCGAGCTGCTCGCCACCCCGGACGTAGACCGAATGGCCCGGGCTATCGGCAAGCTCTCACCGCCCGATGAAGCCGGCTTCCGCCGCTTCATCCTCGATAACCGCGAGAAGCTTGAGAAGTTTATCCCCTTTCTTGAGACCCCGTTTGAGTCCTGGCGCGACCTCATGCACCCTGACATGCTGCGGCTGCTGCCGCTGCTGCGCCCCTGGCGTTCGCTCGACCAGGACCTTCGCTCCCACTTCTCCGATGAGCGCATTCGCCTGGGCTTCAGCTTTCAGTCGAAGTACCTTGGCATGTCGCCCTTCTCCTGCCCCAGCCTGTTTTCGATCCTCTCCTTCCTGGAGTATGAGCACGGCGTCTTTCATCCCATCGGCGGCTGCGGCGCTGTGACCCGTGCCATGGCCCGGGTCGCCGAGTCGCAGGGGGTGCGCATCCTGCTCAACGAGCCGGTTGAAGAGGTGCTCTTCGACGGCACCCGCGCCATCGGCCTGCGCACCGCCTCGCGCCACCTGGGAGCGGACGCCATTGTCATGAACGCGGACTTTGCCGACGCCATGCGTCGCATGGTGCCCGATCGCCTGCGCCGCAAGTGGACCGATAAGCGCATCGCGTCGAAGCGCTTCTCCTGCTCCACCTTCATGCTCTACCTCGGCATTGAGGGCCAGTACGACAACGTGTCGCACCACACCATCTACCTGGCCAAGGACTACCGCAGCAACCTGCGCGACATAGAAGACGATCACTGCCTCTCGGGCGACCCCTCCTTTTACGTTCAGAATGCCTGCGTGACCGACCCGACGCTGGCTCCGCACGGCATGAGCACCCTTTACGTGCTGTTGCCCGTCACCCATGACACCGGCTCGATCGACTGGCAGGCCGAACAGCCTGCCCTGCGCAGGCTGGCCATCGAGCAGCTGCAGAAGATCGGGATCACCGATCTCGAGCGGCGCATCCGGGTTGAGAAGTGCATGACGCCCGAGTCCTGGAGCCAGGACTTCGGCCTCTACCGCGGAGCCACCTTCTCCATGGCGCATAGCCTGCGCCAGATGCTGCACATGCGCCCCCACAATCGCTTTGAGGACGTGGATGGCATGTACCTGGTGGGAGGCGGCACCCACCCCGGCAGCGGCCTGCCGGTCATCTTTGAGTCGGCCCGCATCACCTCCCGTCTGCTGCTTGAAGACCTGGAAGTGGAACCAATGTGGAACACCGATCCGGTGGTGCCGGGCGTTCCACCGCCCGGATCGATCTACGAGACGGTAAGCTAGACCATGTCAAACAGGCATGGTCGGGGTGACGACAGAGACTTCAACCTGGCAGCAGGTGCATCCGGTGCGGGGCAGCCGCGCTTGCGCGAGGGCGCGGCTGTGACTGCCATGCTGGCCGCAGCTCGCGCCGCGCAGCATCCGTGGGCCTGCATGCCGGTGCGCGGGCGCCTGCGTATTCTGCGCGCCCTGCGCCATGAGATCGCGAGCGGCGCTGAGGCGCTGGCTGCCACCGTGCCTCGCCTGGTCTCCGGAAATCTCTACCGCTCCCCTGCCGATACCCTGGTCACCGAGGTGCTTCCGCTGCTCGAGGCCTGCCGTTTCCTTGAGCGCGAAGCCGCGTTCCTCCTGGCGCCGCGGCACGAGAGCACCAGCGGCCGGCCGCTGTGGTTGAGCCGCGTCACGGTCGAGACGCGTCGCGATCCTCTGGGCGTGGTGCTGGTGATCGCGCCCGGCAACTACCCGCTCTTTCTGCCCGCCGTACAGGCCCTGCAGGCGCTCGTCGCGGGCAATGCCGTTCTGTGGAAGCCGGCGCCGGGGGGACGCAACGCCGCCCTCGCGCTCGAGCGCATGCTGGCGGCCTCAGGGCTTGACCCGGCGTTACTGCAGGTGTTGGAGTCGGGCGTCGAGCCGGCGACAGAAGCCATCCGCGCCGGGGTCGACAAGGTGGTGCTCACGGGCTCGGTCGAGACCGGGCGCGCCGTCCTGCACCAGCTGGCCGACTGGCTGACTCCCTCGGTCATGGAGCTTTCGGGCTGCGACGCGGTCTTCGTGCTCGATGGCGCCGACCTCGGCCGCGCCGTCGCCGCCCTGACCTTTGCCCTGCGCCTGAACGGGTCGGCCACCTGCATGGCGCCCCATCGCCTATTTGTCGCCGAGGCGGTTGCAGATCGCTTTGTCACCCTGCTGGCCGCCTCGCTCAAGGACCTGCAGCCCGTGCCCCTGCCGGAGTCTACCCGCGACCTGCTGCGCGACCTGATTGACGAGGCCACGCTCTACGGCGGCCGGGTGGTGCTGCACGGGCTGGCCGGCGCGCTCAAGCCGCCGGGCACCGCCTACGCCACCC
>DASWUY010000412.1:0-3926 GCA_036401435.1 Acidobacteriaceae bacterium
GGCCGATGTTCCCGACCTGGTGCGCGTCTTCCAGGAGGTGCTCGAGCGCGCGCGTTCGCGGCCTGTGCTCGACGTGAGCGAAGACGCGATCACGGTCGCGCACATGATCGATTTCGTCCGACGCCGCCTCCTGATGGAGGACGGCCCGGTGCCGCTCGATCGTCTGCTGGCCAACACCCGCTCCCAGCGGGCACTCATCGCCCTCTTCCTGGCCCTGCTTGAACTGGTCCGTCTTCAGGCCATCCTGCTGCGGCAGGAGGCGAACTTCAGCCAGATCCTCATCAAGAAGCACGAGCAGTTTGAGCAGGTGATGACCGACCGCATGAGCCAAATGAAGGATGACTGGGCCTAGCCCGGGCTTCCGGCCCAGCCGCACTGTCCGCTTCCACGCCGCACGGCATCGCGCCAAAATGTCTCGCCCACCCTCCGCCGGTGTCCAAAAGCCGGACAAGTATGCCGGCACGCAGCCATATTCACCAGATATTCACGCGGACCGTGCGCCGATTCACCCGCACCCGCCATCGACGCTGGTAGCTTGCCTATACGCCGCCTGAAGGCCGCGCGTGGAGCCCTTCCCGCATGAGTCAGACCCCTGCCACCGTTTCCACCCCGTCCAACCTCACCAAGACCCCCTCCCTGCTCGACGCCAAGATGAAGAGCCCCGGCCGTATTGGCATGGCCCTCTTCGGCGTCGCCCTGCTCGCCGGCCTCGGCTACACCGCCGGGCAGATCGTGCACGACCTCGCAAGCAGCCCCCAGCCCACCATCTGGCCCTACGTCCTCCTGGGCATCGCGCTGCTCATCGCCCTCGGCTTCGAGTTCGTCAACGGCTTTCATGACACCGCAAACGCCGTCGCCACCGTCATCTACACCCATGCCATGGAGCCGCATATCGCGGTCGTCTGGTCCGGCATGTGGAACCTGATCGGCGTGCTCACCTCCTCGGGCGCCGTCGCCTACACCATCGTCTCCCTGCTGCCGGTAGAGCTCATCCTCCAGGTTGGGTCCGGCGCCGGCTTTGCCATGATCTTCGCCCTGCTCATCGCCGCCATCCTCTGGAACCTCAGCACCTGGGCCATGGGTCTGCCCGTCTCAAGCTCGCACACGCTCATCGGGTCCATCATCGGCGTCGGCCTCGCCAACCAGTTCATGCACCCCAAGAGCGGCACCAGCGGCGTCGACTGGTCCCAGGCCGCCGGCGTCTTCCGCGCGCTCGTTCTCTCGCCCCTGGTAGGCTTCGGCGGTGCGTTTCTGCTGCTGCTCATCCTCAAGGCAGTCGTCAAGCGGCCAGAGCTCTACGAGGCGCCGAAAGGCCAGGAGCCCCCTCCGTTCTGGATTCGCTGCCTGCTCATCCTCACCTGCACCGGCGTCAGCTTCGGCCACGGTTCCAACGACGGGCAAAAGGGCATGGGCCTCATCATGCTCATCCTCATTGGCACCGTACCCACCGCCTATGCGCTGAACCACGCAGTAGGCTTCTCGCAGGTGCAGACCTTTGCCGCCGTCTCTGAGCAGGCTGCGCGCGTCTTCGGCGCGCACACCGATCCCCAGGCAGTCATGAGCGACGAGCGCAACGACCTCACCGAGTACATTCGCGACAAGAAGTTCACCCCAACCACCATGCTCGCCCTGCGGCAGATGTCCATCGATATCTCCCAGGAGCTCGTCCAGTACAAGTCCCTAGCCAACGTGCCCGCCTCCCAGCAGCGCAACGTGCGCAACGACATGTACATCCAGGGCGAGTCGCTCCGGCTCATGGCCAAGGCCAAAAACCCGCAATTCAACCCGCAGGAAGCAGCCGTGCTCAAAAACTACGGCAACCAGCTGGGCACGGCCACCAAGTTCATCCCGCTCTGGGTCAAGATCTCGGTCGCGCTCGCGCTCGGGCTCGGCACCATGGTCGGCTGGAAGCGCATCGTGATCACCGTCGGCGAAAAGATCGGCAAGACGCACCTGACCTATGCGCAGGGCGCCTCCGCAGAGATCATCGCCGCCGCCACCATCATCGCGGCAGACCAGTTTCACCTGCCCGTGTCGACCACGCACGTGCTCAGCTCCGCCGTAGCCGGCACCATGATGGCGAATGGCAGCGGGCTGCAGATGGCCACCATTCGCAACATCGCGCTGGCCTGGGTGGTCACGCTGCCGGCCGCGGCAGTGCTCGCCGGCGTCCTCTTCTGGGGCATCAGCCTGATCATCGTCCACTAGACCCGCACCCGCACGCCACATACCAGCCACATACGAGTAGGGGACAGGCGCACCGCTTCGGTACCATAGAAGGCGGGCGCCCCCATCTCCTGTGGGCGTCTGACCGGCCCTGGCTTGCTCCAGGCGAGCCTGGCAGGGGAGTGGCCGCATGAGCCTACGCGCCAAAATAGAAGCCGTCATCTACGCCGCAGAAGAGCCAGTGACGATGACGCAGCTGGTCGCCCTCTTCGCCGCCGAGGCGATCGAGAGCCGCGCGCAGCGGCAGGCTGCCGGCGCTGACGACCCCGCATCCTCGGGCGAACTGTTCCCCCCCGAGCGGACCGCCGAGGCGGCTGCCGCCGAGCATGCCCACGCCCCCGTCTCCGATCACGCCATCGCCCAGGCTGTCGAGCACCCCGAGCAGGTATCCGCCACCCAGCCCGATGGCTTTGCCGAGAGCGCGGAGGATCCAGCCCAGCCCGCGACCCACGGCGGGCAAGAGGCGGACGAGTCCCGACGCCTGGCCCGCGCGCGCGAGCGCGACGCTCGCGACGAGGTGCGCCGGGCACTCGAAGCATTGATCGCCGAGTATGACGCGAGCGACCGCGGCGTCGAAATTCGCGAGATAGCGGGCGGGTACCGCGTAGCCACCCGGCCCGAGTATCACGACGCCGTGCGCGGCTTTGTCAAAAGTCTCAAGCCTCCCATGAAGCTCTCCCTGCAGGCGCTCGAGACCCTCGCCGTCATCGCCTACCGCCAGCCGGTAACCGCGCCCGAGGTATCCGAGATACGCGGCGTAGACTCAGGTGGCGTGCTCGGCTCCTTGATCAGCCGCAAACTGGTCACCACCGCCGGACGCAAGCAGGTCGTCGGCCGCCCCATCCTATACAGGACGACCAAGGAGTTCCTCCTGCGCTTCGGCCTGAAAGACCTTGGAGAGCTGCCGTCCATCGAAGAGTTTGAGAAGATGGCCGGCGAGCTGGCCGAGCCTGCCGCGCAGTTGGACTTGCACAATAGCCAGCCACACCAGTTCCAGCCTGACCCAGGAGCAGCATCCATGCAGAGCGAACAGCGCGACGAGACAGCGGGCGCAGAGCCCTCAACAGCCGCCGAGGTCCAGGCCGCCCCGGAGCTCGCCGAGGAGCGCGAGGAAGAAGAGCTCGCAGCCAGCGCCCGGGCCAACGTCCAGGTCGACGATGAATCCTCGCTCGTGCACGACCTGCCCGGCGTAACCCGCGACACCGCTGGCCATGTCAATATCGACAGCGTTCGCAGCAGGCACGTGCTCGGCTCTGACGACGAGGATTTCGATGGCTGAAGAGAGACTACAGAAGATCATCGCCGCGGCCGGCGTCACCTCTCGCCGCAAGGCAGAGGAGCTGATCCTCGAGGGTCGGGTGCAGGTCAACGGCGCAGTCGTCACCGAGCTCGGCACCAAGGCCGACATCGCGCGCGATCACATCCGCGTCGACAACAAGCTGCTCCAGGGCGTCGAGCAGCAGCGCTACTACATGCTCAACAAGCCGAAAGGGTATGTGATCACCGTGAGCGACCCCGAGGGCCGGCCCACGGTCATGAGCTTCTTTGAGCGCATCAGGAAGGCTGGCCGCGTCTACCCGGTCGGCCGCCTGGATTACCTCAGCGAGGGTCTGCTCCTGATGACCAACGACGGCACCCTCGCGAACCTCTTGACCAAGGCCTCCACCGGCATCGAAAAAACCTACCTCGTCAAGGTCAGC
>DASWUY010000413.1:0-5296 GCA_036401435.1 Acidobacteriaceae bacterium
GATCTGGAATCCGCCTGCGCGCGAAGACTACCGGCTCAGCTGGCTGACTGGCCACTGGGGCGGCGAGTGGCAGCTGCACCACCAGGCGGTACAGCCGGGCGCAACCATTCTCGAGAGCAGGCGCGGCAGCACTTCGCACCAGACCAACCCGTGGTTCTCGCTGAGCACCGCGGTAACAACCGAAGCGAGTGGGCCGGTGTGGTTTGGCGAGCTGGGCTGGAGCGGCAGCTGGCGCATCGGCATCGAGGATACAGCGAGCCATCACGTGCGGATCACGGGCGGCTACAACCCCTTCGATTTCGGATACAAGCTGGCGCCGGGAGCGTCTTTGACCACGCCGCCCTTCTACGCTGGGTATTCCGACCAGGGTGAGGGTGGGGCCTCGCGCGCGCTGCACCAGCTGCAGCTTGGCTCGATTGTGCCGCAGGCGCCCACGCCCAAGCTGCGCCCGGTGCTGTTCAACTCTTGGGAGGCGACCGAGTTTGCAGTGAATGAAGCAGGGCAGATCGCGCTTGCCGAGAAGGCGGCGGCGATTGGCGCGGAGCGATTGGTGATAGACGATGGCTGGTTTGGCCAACGCAACACCGATCACGCCGGGCTGGGCGACTGGTACGTCAACCCGCAGAAGTTTCCGCACGGGCTCAAGCCCGTCATCGACCGGGTGCATGCGCTGGGAATGGATTTCGGCATCTGGGTTGAGCCGGAGATGGTTAACCCTGACTCCGATCTTTACCGGAAGCATCCTGACTGGGCCATGCACTTCCCTGACCGGCCGCGTGCCGAGGCACGCAACCAGTTGGTGCTCAACCTTGCTCGCCCTGACGTGAAAGCCTACATCTTCCACTTCCTTGACGACCTGGTTACAAACAACGACATCGCCTTTCTGAAGTGGGACTACAACCGGAACTGGTCCGAGCCCGGATGGGAGAGCGTGCCGCTCGACCAGCAGAAGGAGATCTACGTCAAGTACATCGACAATCTGTATGCCATTCTTGACGAGCTGCGGCGCAAGCACCCCAAGCTTGAGATCGAGTCCTGCTCGGGCGGCGGCGGGCGCGTCGACCTTGGCATCCTGCACTACACCGACGAGGTGTGGCCTTCAGACAACACCGACGCGCTGGACCGGCTGACGATCCAGGATGGGTTTACGCATGCCTATGCGCCGGAGCTGATGATGGCCTGGGTCACGGATGTGCCGAACTTCCTCGACCGCCGCGTCATCCCTCTCAACTTCCGCTTCCTGGTAGCGATGAATGGATCGCTCGGCATTGGCGGCAACCTGAACCACTGGTCTGACATCGAGATGGCAGAGGCCAAGCAGATGGTCGCCTCATACAAGACAGTGCGGGCCACGGTGCAGCAGGGCTCGCTCTACAGGCTCATGTCCGACCCCTCTGGCCACTGGGCGAACGAGTACGTGTCACGAGATGGAGCGCAGGCAGTGGTCTTCGCCTTCCTCCACTCGCAGCAGTTCGGTGAACCCTTTCCCATCGTGCATCCGCAGGGGCTGGACCCGGCCGCTACGTATCGAGTCAAGCCGATGGAGCCAGGAAGAGCCCGTGGCTTGCCGCAGGAGATGAGTGGCAGCGCCATCATGGGTGAGGGTCTGCGCATGTGGCTGCGGGGCGACTACGACGCAACCGCGATCGTTCTGGAGCGCGTGCCCTAAGGGCTTGCCGAGCTCGGTCTCCCGAGAGGGATCAACCGACGGGGACCGACTTAACCAGGTTGCGGGGGCGGTCCACGTCGACGCCCTTCTGGACGGCGAGGTAGTAGGCAAACAGCTGCAGGGGGATTACCTCGAGGAGCGGGAGCAGGTGCTCCTCGGCGGGCGGGACTTCAATCACCTGCTCGGCCACCTCTGCCACCTGGCGGTCGCCTGCATTCGCGGTCGCCATGACGCGTGCGCCCTGGCCTCGCAGGATGCCTAGCAGATGCAAGGTGCGCGCATAGCGTGCCTCCGACTCTTCCAGCCTCGGGTCGTAGGAGGCCAGCACTACCAGCGGCACAGCATCGCTCACGAGCGCATTCGGCCCATGCAGCACCTCACCCGAGGGGTATCCCTCGGCATGCACGTAGGAAGACTCCTTCAGCTTGAGCGCGCCCTCGCGCGCAATCGGATAATGCACGCCGCGGCCCAGGAAGAGGAAGGTCTTTGCGTCATCGAACGCTGCAGCGCAGGCCTGTGCACGCCTGGCCCACGGATCGAGCCCTGCCGCAACCTGAGCAGGCACTGCCCGCATAAGGGTCAGCTGCCGGGCGACCTCGGCCCGAGTCATTGTGCCGCGCGCCTGGGCCGCAGCAAGCGAGAGAAGGTTCAAAAGGGCGAGCTGGTTCAGAAAGCTCTTCGTGGCAGGGATCGCGAGTTCCACGCCCGCCTCGGTCGAGAGCGCGTGTTGCGCCTCCCGCATCATGGTCGAGTCAGGCACATTCGTAACCGCCATGGTTCGGTGACCGCGAGCCGCGGCGGCGCGCAGGGCGGCAAGCGTGTCGGCCGTCTCGCCCGACTGCGAGATGACCAGCACGGCTGCGTCGGGCGTAGTGTTGCTGCGGCGGTAGGAGTACTCGCTCGCATACTCCACGTCCACCGCCATGCCGGTGCGATCCTCAAACATGATCTCCGCCGCCAGCCCGGCGTGGCGACTGGAGCCGCTGGCCACGATGACCAGTTGCGAGGCGGCGCTGAACCACTCGGCGAGAGGGTCGAAGATGGCGGGCTTGAAGGCGTCGCCAGCGAGGTAGGCTGCCAGCAGCCGCTCCAGTGCCTGGGGCTGTTCGTGGATCTCGCGGAGCATCGCGTGCGCGAATTCGGGTACGCTCATGGCCTGCCTTCCTGCTGATGGTCTTTGGCCGCAGCCTCTACCAGCCGCCGCAGCGACGGAAGAAACGTGAAGCGCACCACCGCTACGGGGGTCTCAGCCTCGGCAATCACGGCCAGCTTCGCAGCCCGCCAGCCTGGCGGAGGCGGGGCACTGGACTGAAGGTACGCCAATGCTTCAAGGCCGGCGTCGGCCAGGGTAACGAACTGGTGCACGCGCGGGCGCATATCAGACAGCCGCGGCGAACTGACGGCCGCCGACAGCAGCTCTGGCTCGGAATGCTGCCAGGCCGTGAAGCGCGCGGCCAAGCGCCGCGCTGCTTCTTGATCCCGAGAGAGGAGGACCGCATCGACCTCACGCGCTAGCTCCTGGCGCGAGGGCGGGTCTGGGACCACGGCATCGACGAGCCGGTCGAGCGAGGTGAATCGATCTGTCTTCTGCGCCTGGTATCGGTCGCTGAAGCTCACGGGCTCGAGCATGCTGGCGAAGAGCTCCATGGCCTCTGGATGCGGGTTACGGGTAAGGTCGCGCCAAAGTTGTTGCGGACCACTGATGTGGGTCAGGCCTGCTGCTTCGAGCGAGAGCGAGACGCGGCGCAGGCGCCGGTACATGTCTGCGATGTCCCGGTCTGCCTGCGGCGACCACAGGCGCTCAGCGACGGCAGCAGTACGCGGCCAGACGCGCGAGTCAAGCGTCACGGAGTGGACCTGCTCGGACCACATGCACACCTCGCCACCCAGGATCAGCTTCTGCTGAGCGGCTGCAAGCGTGGTGTCGGCAGGCACCGGGTCGGCGAGGAACATCTCCTCGGCAGTCTTCTGCCCATCAAGGTAGTAGGGCGCGGACAGGAGGCCCTGATATCCTTGGCCCGCACTCTGGACCAGCGACGCTTCGCCACGCCACGACTGGATCACGACGTCTTTGGGGAGAGCCGGGTTAAGGATCTCGTCCCATCCGATCATCTTCTTGTGGTGCCGGGCAAGGATAGGTAACAGTCGCTGGTTGAAATAGGCTTGCAGCTCCGCCGGCTTGCTGAACCCCTTTTGCTTCATGAATGCGGCAATGCGCGGGTTGTCGAGCCAGCCTTTGCCTTCTGTCTCATCGCCGCCGATGTGAAAGTAGGCGTCGGGAAAGATCTGAGCCATCTCGCCGAGAAACGCGTCGAGAAACTTGTAGGTCTTCTCGCTGCTTACGTCGAGCTCTGCCTGGGGAATTCCAAAGGTCACAGGCAGTGTGGTGATGTGCTCGCCTGCGCCGATCTCGGGGTAGGCAAGCAGCCAGCTGGTGGTGTGGCCGGGCACATCAAACTCCGGCACCACGCGGATGCCGCGCGCACGCGCATAGGCGACTACCTCACGCATCTGCTCCTGCGTGTAGAACTCCCCGCTTGAAGCGACGGCAGTGAAGCGCGGGAACAGCCTGCTCTCTGCGCGAAAGCCCTGGTCATCGCTAAGGTGCCAGTGGAAGACATTCAGCTTCACCATGGCCATGCCATCCAGCGTGTGCTCGATCTCACTCACGGGCTCAAAGTGGCGGCTCACATCCAGCATGAAGCCGCGCCAGGCAAAGCGCGGTGCGTCGTGGATGGTGACGGCTGGCACCACGCACGCCCCATCTTCAAAGGAGACCAACTGCAGCAGGGTCTCCATCCCGTGCATGGCGCCGAGCACAGTGGGAGCGGATAAGTGGCCGCCTGAGGGCGTGACTTCAAGGGTGTAGCTCTCGTCTTCGCCGAGTGACTGCACAGCTTCGCCGGGGGCCTCTACGGCGATCTCGAGTTGCGCGCGACCCGCCACGGGCGCTGCGGCGGAACGCAGGACGTCGCCCCCGCAGGTTCGATCCAGCCGGACCAGCAGGCGCTGTACAGCGCTCTGCAGCCGGGTGTCCGTGCCCACACCTCCGCGGCCAGGAAGCGGATCCACCAGCAGCTGGAAACCGGATAATGCTCCAGCAGGGGTGATCACGAGCAGCCCTTGACTCGGCTCAAGCGACCGCGGCAGCGGCATAACCTGCAGCGCGTGAGCGGCGTCCCTCTCAGCTGCTGAAGACGGGCTGCTGGTGAGCAGCAGGAGAAGCGCCGCGGCACTGGCTTGAAGGACGTTTCTGACCGGACGTGCATGCGCAGCAAGCTTCATTGCGACTCCGGTGGATAGTCTAGCGCAAGGGGTCTGCTCACGGCGGGGGCAAAACAGAAGGCCTCTCCATGGAGAGGCCCTTGGGACGAGCGTGCTTTGAAGCATTACTTGCCGGGCTTTACCTCGAGATGTCCCCCAAAACCGAAGCGCATGGCGGAGAGCACCTTGTTCGCAAACTCCCCATTGCCGCGGGAGCTAAAGCGGGAGAAGAGGGACGCACTCAGCACATCCACCGGGACGCCTTCATCGATGGCCGCGATGATGGTCCAGCGACCCTCACCCGAGTCGGCAACCTGTCCGCCGTAGTTCCCCAGGTCGGGCTGCTGCAGCAGCGCAGCGGCT
>DASWUY010000414.1:0-2539 GCA_036401435.1 Acidobacteriaceae bacterium
AGCCGCGCAGCAGGATGGCGGCGGCGATGCCGACGCAGCAGGCCCCCATGATGCGGCCGCGGCGGGCGAGCAGAAAGACGAGCGGCGCCCAGAGAAGGTAGAACTGCTCTTCGACGGCCAGCGACCAGAGGTGCCAGAACCGCAGGTAGGGTCCGAACTCTGGGTCGATCTGCAGCACCCGGGTCAGGTTCGCTCCATAGGCGAAGAAGGGGATATCCCTCCAGCCGAGCGGGACCTGCAGCGGCCGGGCGAAGACGACGACCAGCGCCACCATGAGCAGGTAGACGGGGAAGATGCGCAGCGAGCGTCGAGCGAAGAACGTGCGCAGGGAGCGGGGAAAGGCGAGCGTGTCATAGAGGATGCCGGTGATCAGGAAGCCGGAGAGGACAAAGAAGAGATCGACGCCCGTCCACCCGGCGCTGGCCACAAGCGAGAGCGGATTGAAGCGCTCGCGGGGGTAGAAGTGGTGCAGAAAGACCAGGGAGATGGCGAGGCCGCGCAGCCCGTCGAGGCTGGCGATGTGGCGCCTGAAGTCAAGGGGCGGGCGATGCTCCAAGGGCACCTGGGTGAGCAGCAAGGAGATGGCAGCAGTGTACTTGACCGTCTGCTGTGCGGGCGCCAGGTCAGACGAGGCGGGGCGGCGCCTCTTCCGGGCTGGGGATGAAGGAGCCGGAGAGGCTTGCGACCCGCTCCACGTGGTGGCGCAGGCACCAGTGCTCGAGGCCCGTGGCGATGCGCTCGACGGCGCGCGGGTCCGCATAGCTGGCGGTGCCGACCTGCACCGCCGCTGCCCCGGCCATCATGAACTCGACTGCATCTTCAGCCGAGACGATGCCACCCATGCCGACGACGGGAATCTTGACCGCCTGCGAGGCCTCCCAGACCATGCGCAGGGCGATGGGCTTGATGGCCGGGCCGGAGAGACCGCCGGTAACGTTCGCGATCCTGGGGCGGCGGGTCTTGATATCGATGGAGAGGGCGAGGAAGGTGTTGACCAGCGAGAGGGCGTCGGCGCCGCTCTCTTCGGCGCAGCGGGCCATGGCGGCGATGGAGGTGACATTGGGGGAGAGCTTGACAAGGATGGGCCGGCGGCTGGCCTTTCGAGCCTTGGCGACGAGCTCCGCCAACAGGCGTGGGTCTGCGCCGAAGACCATGCCGCCGTGGGTGGTGTTGGGGCAGGAAGCGTTGATCTCATAGGCGGCGATGCCATCGGCGGTGTTGAGGACCTCGATGACCGAGAGGTAGTCGCGCACCTCGTAGCCAAAGATGTTGGCGATGACAGCGCACCCCGGGGGATGGCTGAAGGCCTGCAGCTTGGTGGTGAGAAAGGCGTCAACCCCGACGTTCTGCAGGCCGATGGCGTTCATCATGCCGCTGGCCGTCTCAAGGATGCGAGGGGCCTGGTTGCCGGCCATGGGCAGGTAGGAGAGCCCCTTGGTGACGAAGCCGCCGATGCGGTCAAAGGCCACGATCTCCTCAAACTCCACGCCGTAGCCGAAGGTGCCGCTGGCGGCGAGAACGGGGCTGCGCAAAGGGATGCCGGCGACGTCAACCCGCATGTCGGGCTTCACTGGGGCACCTGGGGCGGCTGGTGGGAGGGACGTGCGGGGGCCGGCGCAGTGTCATCGGCGTCGGGCGCAGGGGCGGCGCGCCTTCCGTGGCGGCCGGGGCGCGGTTTGGCATGCGGCAGGGCGGGCGGCGTATCCCGGGGGTAGACGACAGAGGCAGGCGGCCTGAGTGCCTGGTTGAGCACCTGGCCGATGGAAGCGGAGGGCTGGTTGATGCCGAGCAGCGAGGCGAAGGTGGCCGCAAGGTCGACCGGCTGCACCCGCCCGCGGTAGAGTCCTGGAGCAAAAGGCGCGCCAAAGAAGCCGAGGGGCACGTGCCGGTCATAGGAGTAGGGGCTGTAATGGGTGGTGCCGGTGCCCTTGCCGTAGCCTTCCATCTGGTAGGCGACGGGCATGACCATCACGTACCAGCCGCCGTTGGGGGTGTAGCTGTGCTGCACCAGCTGGCCGAACTGGGTGGCGGGCAGCTCGCTAGCGGCCATCTGCTGGCGAGTGTAGGACCGGTAGATCTGGGGATGAGGGGCGAGGCGGCTGAGGGCAGGCTTGCTGGTGTCGTCGGGTTTGGAGAGCGCGGCGATGGCACTCTCGATCACGTTCTGCACGGCCTGCTCGGCCTCCTGCTCGTTGATGCCGGCGCGCGCAAAGACGGGCTCGTTCAGCTCCAGGTAAGGCAGCTCCTGCTGGGGCAGCATGTAGGGCTGGTTCTCGCCCGGCGAAAACTTCTGGTTGATGGCGTCGTTGAGGTTGGCGGTAAGCTGCTTGAGGTCAAGGTAGGCGCCCTTCAGACCCAGCGCGGAGGAGACGGCCGGGGTGGGTGCCACCCCGTGATCGGCGGTGAGCGCGACCCAGACATTGTTCAGGCCGCCGTCCACGTTCTTGTCCAGCCAGGAGAAGAAGGTGTCGAGGTCGGTATCGAGCGCGTCGACCATGGCGTGCTGCTCGGGGGAGTCAGGCCCGACCTGGTGGCCGAG
>DASWUY010000415.1:0-2795 GCA_036401435.1 Acidobacteriaceae bacterium
CTCGGCCACCACGTTGCCGAAGTTCACGACCACCAGCAGGACCATCACGACGAAGGTCAGGCGCAGCCCAAACTCTTCCCGGATGAGGTCGCTTAAACCCTTGCCCGTGACCACACCCATGCGGGCGCACATCTCCTGCACCACGATCAGCGCGAGCGTGATCGGGATCATGGTCCACAGCATGGAGTAGCCATACTGCGCGCCGGCCTGCGAATAGGTAAGGATGCCGCCCGCGTCGTTGTCGACGTTTGCGGTGATGAAGCCGGGGCCGAGCAGCGCCAGGACAAAGAAGAGCCGGGTGCGCAGCAGCCGGCCGCGCGTGCTCACGTGGTGCCTCGCAGAAACGCAATCACGTGGTCCGCCTCAACCACCCCCACCAGCTCCCCCTGCGCATTCATCACCGGCAGGGCGCGCAGGTTGTATTTGTCAAACAACTCGGCCACCTCTCGCTCATGGGCCTCGGCCTGCACGCAGGCAAAGCGGCTTTCGGCAATCTCCGCCAGTCGCGTGTGGGGCGGCGCCAGCAGGATGCGGGCGAGCGGAACCACGCCCTTCAACACTTCGCCCTCCAGCAGGTAGATCTCCGTGACCGTCTCCGGCGCGCCTTCAAAGTTGCGCAGGGCCTCCACCGCCTCCGCCAGCGTAGCCGTGTGTGGCACGTGCACATAGTCGGTCGTCATGCGCCCGGCAGCTGAGTTCTCCCGGAACTCGAGCAGTTCCTCGACATCTTGCCGCTGCTCCTCCTCCATCTCTTCCAGGATCGAGGAAGAGCGTTCCGCCGGCAGCTCGGCCAGCATGTCCGCTGCCGCCTCGGGGTCCATCTCATCGACAATGCTCGCCATCCGCTCCGGCCCCATCGACTCCACCAGCGAGCGCTGCAGCGTCAGGTCCGCCTCCTCCAGCGCATGCGCCGCGACCCCCTCATCAAGCGTCGCGAAGATGGCATCGCGCTCCGCCGGACCAAGGTCCTCGAGGATATCGGCGATGTCAGCCGGATGCAGGGCCGCCAGCCGCTCATGGCTCAGCTTGAGCTTCACCCGCCGAGCCGGGTCGGCCTCGATCAGGTCGACGAAATCCCACGGAATCACCCGCGCGGTGATGCGGCAGGTAATCGCCTCAATCGCGTCGAGAGGCAGCAGCCCCAGCAGCAGGCGGCGTGCCGCGCCACGAAATCCTACCTCCACCTCGCGCACCCGCAGGTCGGTTCGCGGCCCCGCTCCCGGGCTGGGCACCGCAACCGCTCCTGTTGCCGCCAGCGGCGCACCCTCCGCATCCTCTTCAAACCACTGCAGGTCTACATCGTTGACCCGCACCACCTTGCGTCCGTGCACGTCGATGATCTGCCGGTCGAGCAGGTCCTGTCGCAGCAGCACGAAACTCTCATCGCCCCGCAGCGGCTCCAGCACCGCGCCCGGTGCCAGTTGCAGAGAACCCTCCGCCAGCTGGGTCACCTCCGTCGCACTCACCCAGCCCACGCCCGTGCGGCTCTTGATGACCAGGCCTGCCACCCGGCCCGCATCGGCGCCCGTAGCTACGGCTATATCGTAGAGGCGCCCCGCGGCTGTGCCGTCGGCGTCGCGCACGCGCGTGCGCAGCAGCAGGCTCAGGCTCGGCGAGATGCGCTTGATGTGCATGGTTCCGTCGAGCATAGCAAAGACAAAGCTCGGATGACCCGGCCCGCCCTGACGTCGCGTTCGGCTGCAGGTACCCGCCAGCCGGACCGCAAGCTCAGGCGGAGAGACGCCCCCTCTTGAGGCTTCGGGTTGATAGCTGCGCCACGAGGCCGCAACCTATCCAAGGCAAGCTGGCAGCATCTCACCCTCGTATCAGCAACCATGACCTCAACCCTCGAGACACTTCGGCTGCGCACCCGGGAGCTGCACCTGGCCCTCGAAGCAAGGCTCGACCTCGAGCGCCTGCTCGGTTCGCGGCCCGAGTACACCCGCCTGCTCCTCGGGTACCTGGCCATCTACCGCCCACTTGAGCGGGCGCTGACCGCGCAGGCCAGCACGCTCTCCCAGTGGGGCTGGGTCCCACTCGCTAGAACGCCGCTCATAGAGCAGGACCTGCGCATGCTCGGCTGGAACGACGAACAGCTTTGCTCCGCGCGCGAGTGCCAGACGCTGCCCGCTCTCGCAGACTGCGATGCACTTCTGGGGGCGCTCTACGTCGTCGAGGGCTCGTCCCTCGGAGGACAGCTCCTTTATCGACAGGTGGCGGAGAGGCTCGCACTCGACAGCGCCTCGGGAGCCTCGTTCTTCTACGGCGCCGGGCCTGATACAGGTGCCGGCTGGAAGCGCTTCGCCGCGTCGCTCGCGGCCGGTGTCGCGAATCCCGAGCAGGCGGCAGCGTCTGCCTGCGCGATGTTCAGGACCTTCGAGCAGGAGCTGGTAGCAGCCACGGCTTGCTGCACGGCGACGGCAGCCAATCCGCAGGCCCCAGACCGGGCCCCGCAGCCCGCTCCCCGGCACAGCAACGCCGGATCGCCGGCGCCTGTCCAAATCAAACTCCCGCTCGCTTGACAACCCGTCACCCAGCAAGCACACTGCGGGGACGGGCCATAACCGCCACACGGGGCACCAATGCTGCAACGCGAGGGAAGGCCATTGACCGGACCGGACAACCGGATTACCTACACGCTGGCGTCCTCGCTCGAAAGCGTGGACAAGGTCGAGCAGACGGCCACCGAGCTGGCGCAACGAGCCGGGGTGGACGAAGACCAGCTGTTCGGCATCAGCATGGCAGTGCGGGAAGCAGCGGTAAACGCGGTGATGCACGGCAACGGTGGAGACGCC
>DASWUY010000416.1:0-6261 GCA_036401435.1 Acidobacteriaceae bacterium
CCAGCGCCAACCACCCCCCGACAGAGCCCCTCCGAGCCGCCTGCCCGCAGCCCCGCGGCCGGGATTGTTACCCCCCGTGCCGCCAAGTCTGCGAGAATGGAGGAGATATGGCATCGAACGATTTGCTTACGCTCAAAGACGACATGGTGGCCTTCATTGAGGGCCACGGGCTCCGCCGCATTCCCGGTTACATTGATGAGGCTGTCCCCTCCGTGCTTTGGGAAGACGACACCAATCCAGACAGCTGGAAAGACCTGGTTGAGACCGCCAAGGCTGCTGCTGCGCCCTTCCTCACCCTCAGCGAGGTCACCCTCGATAGCGAGGAGATGGACCTACTCCTCGAGAAGCTGCGCGAGCAGAACTTCCCCGACGAAGAGGCTCCCGAGTTTGAAGAGGCGCAGTACCTGCGCGAGCACGTGGGCAAGGTAGGCTTTCTCCAGCTCGGCTTTGTGCACCAGGGCGTCGCCTTCCTGCACGAGACCGCCACTGAGTGGTACGAGCGCTACGAGCAGCTGCTAGAGGCGATCGACGAGTTCGACGTCGATGACGTCGTCTTTGAAGAAGACGCGGACGACGAAGAATAGAGAGACCGTCGCGCGTGACCACCCCTGCGCCTCCCTCCGGCGCGTATCCCGATCGCTGGACCCTGCCCGTCCACGACGCCGCGCTCGTGGCGCTGCTGGTGCGCGACGCGCAGCTCCCTCAGGTGCTCGCAGCCATCCTCGCCCAGCGCGGCGTTCGCTCGGGCGATGAGGCTCGGCGGTTCCTCTCGCCTTCGATCGACGATCTGCACTCGCCCTCGACCATGCACGGCATGGCCCAGGCAGTCGAGCGCGTACGCCTCGCCATCGCCGGGCAGGAGCCGGTGCTGATCTACGGCGACTACGATGTCGACGGCACCACCGCCGTCGTCCTGCTCAAGACAGCCATCGAGATGCTCGGCGGCACGGTCCGCTACCACGTGCCCCATCGGCTGCGCGAGGGCTACGGCATGCAGCGCGAGGTGCTGGAGCGCGCCCATGCCGACGGTGTCCGGCTGGTGATCAGCGTCGACACCGGCATCCGCGCCTTCGCCGCAGCCGAGACCGCCGCCGCGCTCGGCCTCGACCTCATCGTCACCGACCATCACCTGCCCGAGGCCGGCCCGCTGCCCCAGGCCATCGCCGTGCTCAACCCCAACCAGCCTGGCTGCGGCTATGCCGGCAAATCCCTCTGCGGGGCCGGCGTCGCCCTCAAGCTCGCCTACGCGCTGCTCGAGGCAGATGCCGCCGCCGCGCTCGACGGCTCCGACGCAGGCAAGCTTGAGTCGACGCGCCGCATGGAGCGCCTGCGCACCCGCCTGCTGCCTTCCTTCCTCAAGATGCTTGCCATCGCAAGCGTTGCCGACTCCGTGCCCCTGCTGGGCGAGAATCGCGCCATCGTCCGGCTCGGCATTGAGGCGCTGAGGCAGCCCGTCAGCCCCGGCCTCCGCGCCCTGATGAGCGTGGCCCAGCTCGACCCGCGGCGGCTCTCGGCGAGCGACCTCGGCTTCCGGCTCGGCCCGCGCATCAACGCGGCTGGCCGCATGGACGTCGCCTCCGACGTGGTCGAGCTCTTCACCACCCGCCATCCGCACCGCGCTCAGGAACTCGCCGAAAAGCTGGATCGCCTGAATACGGAGCGCCGCTCCACCGAGGCCCACGTGCTCGCCGCCGTCATGGAACGGCTCCAGGAGCCGCAATTCCTTCAAGCTCGCTGCATTGTCATCGATGGACAGGACTGGCATCGCGGCGTCATCGGCATCCTTGCCTCGCGAGTGGTCGAGCAGACCGGCAAGCCCACCCTCGTCATCGCCCATGAGGCCGGCGCGGCGCACGGCTCCGGCCGCTCCGTCGCCGGCTTTCATCTGCTCCAGGCACTCGAGCACTGCAGCTCACTCTTCACCCGCTTCGGCGGACACGCCCACGCCGTCGGCTTCTCACTGCCATCCGAGCGGGTGCCCGCTCTTGCCGCCGCCATCGAGGACTATGCCGCAGGACAGCTGCAACCAGGGCCGCGCGGCCGCCTCGTTGCCTGCGATGCCGAGCTGCCCTTGGACCGCATCACTCCCGCCCTGCTGCGACAGCTGCAGCTGCTGGAGCCGACCGGCGTCGGCAACCAGGAGCCGGTCTTTGTCACCGGCCCCGCGCTCCTCGCGGCACCCCCGCGCTTTATCAAAGAGCAGCATGTCTGCCTGCAGCTAACCCAGGGCGCTGCCAGCTACGCGGCACTGGGCTGGCGGTGGGCTGCCCGCGTGCGCGCCCTGGCACTTGCCCCCGGAGCTCGCCTTGCCGTCGCCTACAGGCTGCGCGGGGGCCTCGATCCCGCCCCCATCGAACTCGAAATCGTCGACCTCGACATCCTTGCCTGAACCCGCCCGTCCCTCTCAACCGGGCGGGCTATTTCCTGCCCGCCAGCGGCACAAGGATGTCGTCCAGCCGCCCGGGTGTCCCTGCCACCCGCTCCAGGTGCGGGTATCGCAGGCCGCCGTGGTACTCCACGTGCACGATCCTGTAGTTGCCGGCGTTCGCAACAATCCACTCCATCGGCGTCGTACTGCCGGCCGCCTCAGTCAACGCATTCAACAAGAGCGCTACCGAGAACTGCCTCCCATTGATGGCGATGATCTGCATCCCCGGCCCCAGCCCTGCGAGGTCCGCTGGCGACTGCATCAGCACATCGCTGATGTGTCCGTCCGCGCTCACCTTCAGCCCTGCAGACCACCATTGGCTGTTCTGGTTCGCATACACCGCGTAGGCGTCGAGATAGGCATTTGTCTGCGCGTTATAGACGAGCTTGTAGCCCCCGCTGTTCAGTCCCCCCAGCGGGGCATGCGCCGCCTTGGACGTCAGCCTCTCCTTGAGAAAGCCCGCCCAGTCATAGGGCGCCACCGCATTCAGCGTGTTCACCACATCCGCAAAGGTGTAAGGCACCACCCGCGCCGGCGAGTTGCCTGCCGGCCCCAGGAACAGCGCGCAGAAGTCGTTCAGCGACTTTTTGTTGCCGGTCTGTTTGCGGATCGTGGTATCCACATCCAGCCATACCAGCTCTCCCTCCGTGTAGTAGTCCACACTGCGCCGCCAGCTATCCCAGGCGTCGCTCGCGGAGTAGAGGATCTGCGCCGAAGTGGCCGTGTCCTCCAGGTCGCGCCAGGTCCGCCCCGGCCGCGCATCCATCATGGCAGCGTTGGCCGCCAGCGCCTCGCGAAACTGCTCCGCGCTCTCGATCCCGCTGCGCGCCGCCAACACATCTCCCAGGTACTGCGTCAGCCCCTCATAGACCCACAGCAGTCCGCCCTTCATCGGGTCTTCGTAGTTCCCCGTCGCCAGGCCCGCCGGGCGCCGGTACTTGCCGTTCCAGGAGTGGGCAAACTCATGCGGCAGCAGATCCGCCTCCACAAAGCCCAGGTAGTCGTCCAAAAACGTTCTCTCCGGCAATCGATCGTCGCTCGATGCATGGTGCTCCAGGCCGAAGTGCGCCACCTGGTCGCTCAGCGTGACCAGGAAACGGTAACTGTCATAGTGGCGTGACTTGTAGAGCGCGCCCGTCTCGTGCACCAGGTTTGTCATCGCTGCCAGCGCCTCCGGCTTCAGCTTCAGGTCCTCCGGCCCATCCGCGACCAAGTCCAGGTAGTGCTTCGGCGATACCTCGGGCGCTAGCGGGAACTCGGCAAAGTAGCGGCCGGCCATCAGCGGCGAGTCGACCAGCTGCTCGATCGACACAGGGCTGAAGGTCGTCTGCTCCCCCTGCCTGCCTGCGCTGGTCAGCGCAGTCGCGTACTGCCACCCCTGCGGCAGCTTGACCGACGCCGTGACGCGCTGGTCTTCAGCCCGCACTCCCTCCGGGTACAGCAGCACCTCGTTCCAGCTCAACATGGCTACGTCTGCACTCGTTGAGGCGCCGGCGGAGAAGCCGGCAGCCGGCGCCGTGGCCAGAAAGTCGCAGCTTACCTCGAGCACGCTAACACCGGCGGGCACCGTCACATGGAAGGCGTACATGTTCAACTCGTCCCGCTCCCACCCAAGCGCATGCCCCGCGCCCATAATGGTGAGTCCGGCCAGGTTGTCGATGGGACCGGTCGGGCTGTGCTCCCCGGGGATCCATTTCGGGTAGAGCAGCGTCAACTTCCCCGGCTCCACCGGGATCGTAAGCCGCGCGTGGATCAGCCTGCGCGGTGCATCGGTAAGGTCGACCGAGAGCGTGATAGGCGATGCGCCGGCACCTTGCGCATGTGCCTGCTGCAGGGGTGCGCAGGCTGCCAGAAGAGCCACGAGAAACGCTGCACAGCAAGAAAACTGCAAACCGGCCAGGCCCTCCAACAAAGTCTCCGCACCCTCGCCCGCCGGGCGTGCAGCACGCCCTTCCAGTGTAGTCGAGCAAAGCGTCTCGGCCTCCCGCGCCCTGCTACACTCGCCCCAGCATGCAGCGCGGATTCTTCCTCACCTTTGAAGGGCTGGATGGCGCCGGCAAGACCACCCAGCTGCGCCGGCTCGCAGCTGCGCTCGAGAGCAGGGGCATCCCCGTCATTGTCACCCGCCAGCCCGGTGGCACCCCGCTCGGCGAACGTATCCGCTCTCTCGTGACCGAGTCCCGGGGCGCGGCAGGGGAAGCTATGGACTCCCGTGCCGAGATCGCCCTCATGTTTGCCGACCGGGCGCAGGCCATCGCCGAGTGTATTCAGCCTGCCCTGTCGCGCGGCGACGTCGTCCTCTGCGATCGCTTCACCGACTCCACTGAGGCCTACCAGGGCGGCGGCCGCGAGCTCGGCGCCTCGCTCGTCCATACCCTGCACTCCGCCCTCTGCCGCAACCTGCAGCCCGACCTCACCCTCCTGCTGCTGCCATCGCTTGACGCATCGCTCGCACGCGCGCGCCGCCGCAACGACCGCGCCGTAGCCCGCCGCGGCGCCGACGAAGGCCGATTCGAACGCGAAGGCGAAGACTTCTTCGCGAGGGTCTTCAACCAGTACCGCGCCATCGCCGCCCGCGAGCCTGTGCGTGTGGTGGTAGTCGATGGCGATCGCTCGATTGAGCAGATCCACGCCCATATCGTACAAACAGTACTGGAGCGGCTGGCACGCCATCGCAGCGCTTGAAGGCTGCACCCCGATGACCCCCACCCTGCTCGAGTCCGAAGCCCCCGCTCCCGTCGTCATCGAGCGCGGGGCCTATCGCTACCCCCCCGGCCTGCGGCGCAACCTGCCCTTCTACCTGCTCAGCCGCTTCTTCCGTCCCGGCAACCCCATCCTTCTCTTTGCCTACCTGCAGCAGACCTACGGCAATATCGCGCACTATCGCCTGCTCCACAACCACATCGTCTTCATCAATGAGCCGGAGTACATTCGCGAGATCCTCATCAACCAGGCGCAGCACTTCATCAAGGAGCGCACGCAGCGCCGCATGAAGATCCTGCTCGGCGAGGGCCTCATCACCAGCGAAGGCGAGATCCACATGCGCCAGCGCCGCATCGCCGCCCCGGCCTTCCACCGCCAGCGCATCCAGGCCTACGGCACCATGATGGTCGATCGCGCCGCCACCATGCGCGCCCAGTGGCGCGCCGGACAGGAGATCGATGCGGCCGCCGAGATGATGCGCCTCGCCCTGCAGGTGGTCGCGCGCACCATCTTTGACACCGATGTGACCGCAGAGGTGCAGTCCATCAACACCGAGGTCAACGCCATCATGGACCTCTACAACTTCCTCATCGCGTTGCCCCGGGCAGAGGCCCTGCTGCACCTCCCCGTGCCCGGCCTCATGCGCTTCAAGCGCGCGCGGCAGCGCCTCGATGCGGTCGTGCACCGCATGATCGATCAGCGGCGCGCCTCTGGCGAGGACCGCGGCGACCTGCTCTCCATGCTGCTCGCCTCACGCGACGAGGATCGCGATAACGGCGCCCTCACCGATGAGCAGGTCCGCGACGAGGTCACCACCATCTTCCTCGCCGGGTATGAGACGGTCGCGAATGCGCTGGCCTGGACCTGGTTCCTGCTGGCGCAGAATCCTGACGCCGAGCAGACTCTCCACGCCGAGCTCGATGCCGTTCTCGGCACCGGCGCAGCACAGCGCCTGCCTACCGTCGCCGACCTGCCGCAGCTGCGCTATACCGAGATGGTGCTCTCGGAATCCATGCGCCTCTACCCGCCCGCCTGGGCCATGGGCCGCCAATCCACCGCGCCCATCGAGCTCGGCCCCTACCGCTTCCCCGCCGGCACTTACTTCTTCTTCAGCCAACACATCATGCAGC